>JAUXHF010000197.1 GCA_030621685.1 Spirochaetota bacterium | reverse complement strand
GTAAGTTGCCAAAAAAAACTATATGGTCTTCCATATAAAATTTTCTCTTTATGCGAAAAATATGCTAAGAAAAAGGGTAGCAAAACAAGGTGGAAAAAAAATCCGATGAAGCCATAGCTCGTTATACTCGCAAGCTGCACTATTCTTAAATGAGCCTCCTTTTCTGCATGCACCGGAAAAGCCGAAGCCTGCCGCTTACTAAGCAGCAAGGTTACATCTCCATAATGTACAAGCTCTTTTACGCACTCGCTAATATACAAGGATACATGCATGGGAATTTTAGATTGAGTTTCTCCCTTATAGAAAAGCCCATTCAGCAAAAACTTAGGCCGCTCTTGATTGGCTAGCTTAGCATCGGCTCTTAGGCATTTTCTTAGTCTTTTCTTTTTAGGCTTCTTCGGCAAAAACATTTCTGGGTGACTGCTGCCAATATTTGCCTTCCCTTCTCTTTGTTTATATTCAATAATCCTGCCTTGCCTCCTAGCATCGCGGCGTAACAGCAAGAAGTGCTCCCATAACCTTACTCCCCTAACAACAGTAACTATCGAAGATATGGCTAACATGGGTTTTCGCATGAATTCAAACCTAAGAAATTTCTTGAGAAATTTCTTTAACCATTTTAAAAAGTATAGCTTCTTATAGCTATGGAAAGATGCCTGATAAACGTCCACGTTAGTTCCCCTCATATTCATGTTTTTATATTGCTTAAGCAAGGTAAAAGCTTAGCCGTACATACTTGCAAATAAAAAAATCCTTTCAAATCTATTCTTCTCTTCTAGCTAAGAACAGCCACAGATTCAAATTCTGGTATTTTTTTTTGCCTTGGTACTTTTCTACTTCTACTAAAATAATCAGCTGCATGAGAATAAACATTCTTAAGCTCTGCCACCGTTATGGGTAGCGAGTACTGCCGAAGCCCATGCTCATAGCCTTTTAGCGTAATATAATTTCTCAACTTTTCATTTTTTTGAAGCTCTCTATAACACTTGGCTAAGCGTTCTGCCTTCGTAGAATCTTCAAGCAATCCGTTAACTCCATGCTTTATAAACTTTTTAAAACATGCCAGATCAGAGGCAATAACCGGAACTCGGTGCTGCCATGCCTCTAAGAGAGATGTTTTATCAAACAACTCCATGTCCCAAGGTAGAAAAAAAGCAAAGCTTCTGGCATACAAAGCCCTAAGTTCATCTTGCACAATATTTTTAGGTTGCGGCAAGATGCTTAGCCTATGGCTAAGTTCTAAACTTTCTGCTAACTCCTCTATCTCGAGCATGTAAGAGGCATCTTCGACATATCCGGCTAATACCAAATGCTCTTCCAAGAAGCCTTGCTCATCTAGATGATGAAGCATTTCAACAAGGATTTTTTGATTTGCTTGACGAGTAAATGTAGAAAAGCAAAAAAGGATTCTTTTTTTTAAGAAAACATTTCTTAGCCCATCGCTACCAGCCAGATTTATTTCCTGCTTTTCGGGTTGGTTTATGAGCGGCTGGTTTATGAGCGGCGATAAGCACACTATGAGTTTATTAGGAAATTTTTCAGTTAGCTGCTCTCGTTCTTTTTCGCTAGCACAAATAAGGGCACTAGCCTCGTTTAGCAGATCATAGCTGCTAGCCCTGTTGTTTTTAGCGGCATCGCTAGCAGGCTGTTTGTTTCTTGCAGCCCACCATTCATCGCCTTCTAGCAAAGAGAGTACATAGGGAATATTTTTTTGCATAGCAAGAAACGCCGTTTGCATACTCAAACTGTTTTTCCCATAAAGATGCAAAAGTTTTATTCTTCTTTTTTTTAATAAAAACTGATGCAATTGTTCACTAAACAGTGGTTTAGCATGATCTTTGTCAGGCTTACCTTGTTCAAAAAAATGGAATGATTTTTTTGCTTTAAATCGGAATATCTTTACATGCTCAAGTGCATGTTCCCCTAAAGCCATAAGAGATTCTACAATCACCAATTCAGCTTTTGCAAAACGAGACGTTGCCGTAGCCAAGCTAAGCGCATGGTTTTTAGCTCCCGCATGAATGGTTTCTTCGCCCACAACATGAAGCACGGTGGGGATTTCTATTTCTGTGTATAAATTATTTATTAATTGTTGTTCTGTTGTTTTCCAAGAATATAATCTTAGCACCTTCCGATAGCAGCGTTCTGCCATGCCTGCTATATCATAAGATCCATTTAACATCTGACCCAGCTTATACGAGAAGTTATAGGCAAGAAGCGCATCGCTATCGTATTTATTTTCAGAAACCAGAGTCACTTCCTTAGGGCCTAATTCAAGACCAAGTATCGCCGAGGCTGTCGTGATAATGGGGATATGTAACCCTGCTGCCTGCAGGATTCTTTCTGACGAAGGCAATCCGCCATTACGAACAAGCCCTTGGGGCAGCGGCGCTAATAAGGCCACTGCTCCTTTCAGCAACTCATCCGATACAGAAAAAACAGTTTTGACCTCTACCCAAGAAAGCTTTTTGTATCGCTCTGGCATCAAAGTCGTTTCCGATTCTACCAAGTACAACTGTATGTTGTAGCTCATAAAAAGTTCTTTTATCCGAGGGTAAATATCTTCCATCATAAACTCTAGCATTTCTTCTTGCGCATGATGAATACTATCAAGGAATAAAATAAGGTATCTTCCTTTTTCAGTTTTGTGCGCCGGGTCGGCAATTTTCATGAAACCAGCATCTCTTTCTCTCTCGTTCCTACTCATAGCAAACTCCCCTACCGGCTGCTCAGCGGCAGCTAATTTGTTTTTTGTTTTCATGTCTGGTTCCCCTAAGTATTCTGCAGTTCCTGTTCCTGTTCCATTGTCTGCATATTTTTCTAAGCTAAAATCTTGCTGATGTTGGGAAAAATCTTGCATCAAAATATCAATTTCGTTTCGTTTCTTTGTTTTATTTTCCGCTGGCATAACCCAGCCCTCATCAACTGCTAGCGGGCTAGTCAAAATATGGCTACGGCTAAAGCCTATAAATTTGGCCACGCCGCCATGGTATCTTGCTTCTCTTCTGGCTTGTTTTCGGCAATACTGGCCATTAAAGAAAAACAAAAAATCTTCATTAGCTAAAAATTGTTCCAATCGTTTTAGCCGCAGACTTTCAAAGAAATATCCTAAACTTTGTAAGGATACTTTTTTTTGCGACAACAGTTTTTTTGTGAGGGACGGGATGAATTCCACATCCACCACCACCAAGGATGTCGCCAAGGCATCTCCTGCTAAGCGTATGAGGTTTTTCATATACAGCGAACGAAAAAATATGATATCGTATTTTTTTCCTCGCAGAATACCATAAAAGTCAGCTAGGCTTTTGGCATTAAATTTAAGTTCTTTTTTGCTTGTAAGAAAACCCCAGCCATGGCATGCCTCTAGCCTAAAAATACTATTATACCCAGTGTAGCCTTGGTAATCGTAGGCTATTTCATGCTTTCTCTCTGATTGCCCCAAAACCTCTTTTTTCAGCAGCAGCAGGTCGCCATTAAAGTTTTTAGCCAGCGATGTCCACAGGAAAAAACTTCGCTTCTGATACACACTTTCAGTTGGCAAAAAAGGGAAGTCAACAAACAAAACATTACGAAACACTTTTTGATACAAAGGTTTTTTAAAGGTTTTTTCTACAAGCATTTCTATATTCCTCTATTTTTCTTGCTAAGGCTGCCATCAGACATTTTCGGTTGCCATTAACACAGGCGTTTCGTATTCTTCATCGCCCATATCACCTTCAAGCGGATCGTAGTTATTTTCCATACTCACCACAACTTCTTCAACTTCACCAAGGCGATTCTTATAAAATTCTGAACTAAGCTTCAACACAATTCGAATACCACGTCCCGAGTCTGAAAGAAAATCCTCTTCCTCCAAAAGTTTCTGTTTTACAACCTGAGACATATTCCATTCTTCGCTTTTGTACATAAACCGCAAACAAATTTTTTCGTTTTTGTTTTCTTTCTTGGGAAAAAGTTTTAGGGCCACAGCAATAGGTTTCCTTGCTTCTTTCTTGCCCTGGGAATGAATGATGATATTGTTTAAAACTTCATTTACTACTAACTCTACTTGCACAGCAAATTCTTTATCCGTGCACCATGCCAATATGCTCT
>JAUXHF010000166.1 GCA_030621685.1 Spirochaetota bacterium | reverse complement strand
AGATATTTTTAGTTTTGCTTGGAGTAAGCTGATTTTATCACGCAGAGCAATGGCTTTTCATATTCCATAGAATTTTGTTTAGGGGAGGGGCTTAGGATATTTTTAGTTTTGCTTCAAGTAAGCGGATTTTATCACGCAGAGCAATGGCTTTTTCATATTCCATAGAATCTGCAGCCATGCGCATTTCTAGGTCTATTTTGCGAATGAGTTTCTTAACATCGGTTTTTGTTTTGGGCGTCTGCTGCCTATCATCTTTATCTTTGCCAGAAGCTACTTGCTCGCCGGGTTTGGCATAGCGTTGCAGAAGATCGGAAATTGGCTTTTGAATAGTTGTGGGCCGTATGCCATGCTGTTTATTATATGCTTTTTGAATAGAGCGGCGTTTTGTCGTCTCATCAAGGGCTTCTTGCATAGCCGTAGAGATTTTATCAGCATACATAAGCACTCGACCCCGGCTATTACGGGCTGCTCTACCAATGGTCTGGATAAGAGAGGTGGCCGAGCGAAGAAAGCCAATTTTATCGGCATCCAAAATAGCCACTAAAGCAACCTCTGGAAGATCCAGCCCCTCGCGCAGTAAGTTTATGCCAACAAGCACATCATATTTGCCTTGGCGGAGATCTCGCAGGATTTCTACGCGCTCTATGGTATCGATATCTGAATGCATATAGCATGCCTTCACCCGATGCTCTTTAAGATGCGCCGAGAGCATCTCTGACATTTTTTTTGTTAATGTTGTAATAAGAATTCGAAAGCCTGCTGTTACGGTGGCACGAATCTCTCCTAGCAGATGATCTATTTGTCCCTCGCTAGGAAATATTTGCACCTTGGGGTCTAACAGGCCTGTGGGCCTGTTGATGAGCGAATAGCTGGCTACGGCATTCTCTTCTTCAAAGTGACTGGGCGTGGCGCTTACAAAAATGGTATCTTGGGCACGTTCCATAAACTCGCTGAACTGCAGGGGCCTATTATCTCTTGCTGAAGGAAGCCGAAAGCCGTATTCCACCAAAGATTCTTTTCGGGCCATGTCGCCAACGGACATGGCTCTAATTTGTGGCAAGGTAACATGCGATTCGTCAACAAATACTAAGAAATTTTTTGGGAAATAATCGATGAGGGTAAGCGGCGGAGTCCCGGCTGCTCTGCCGGCTAAATGACGCGAGTAGTTTTCTATGCCGGAGCAAGAGCCGAGGGCATGAAGCATTTCTAGGTCGTACAGTGTTCGCGAGCGAAGCCGCTCTCGTTCTAAGAGTTTTTCTTGCTCTTCAAACTCTTTTAGCCTGTTTTTAAGTTCGGCTTCTATGGCCACCAAGGCTGGCTTCATGCTGGCTTCTGGCATAATAAAATGTTTGGCAGGAAACAAAGTGAGTTGCTCTAAAGTCTCTAGTTTTTGGCGACCGATGAGATCTATTTTATAGAGCGCTTCTACTTCGTCACCAAAAAATTCGATGCGATAGCCAACGTTGTCAAAATAAGCTGGCGCTATCTCGATAATTTCGCCGCGCACACGGAAAGAGGAGCGCTTTAGCACATCGTCATTCCGCTGATATTGAATTTCTACTAAGCGCCGCAGCAGTTCTTCTCTATCTAAGTTCATGCCCTGTTGCATGTGAATGTACATTTTCTTGTAATGCTCGGGAGAGCCTAAGCCGTAAATGCAGGAAACCGAGGAAACAATAACAACGTCTTCTCGCTCTACCAGTGAGGCGGTAGCCTTAAGCCTTAGCCTATCTATATCATCGTTTATGCTGGAATCTTTTTCGATGTAGAGGTCTCGCTTGGCTACATAGGCCTCTGGCTGATAGTAGTCATAATAGGAGACAAAATACTCAACGGCACTTTTCGGAAAGAAAGATTGAAATTCCCGATACAGTTGCGCTGCTAGAGTTTTGTTATGCGCTAGTATTAAAGCTGGTCTTTGAAGACGTTCAATAATTTTTGCCATGACATAGGTTTTGCCGGTGCCTGTAGCGCCTTTAATGGTGCAGCTAAGATTATTGGGGAACTTTGATTGCGCTGGTATTTTAGAACGCCATTGCTTAGCGTTTTCGAAAATCTTACAAACGCTGTTAATAACTTCTGGCTGGTCGCCTTTGGGCAGAAATTCGCTTACGACGTTTAAGCTCATTGAAAATAATTTGCGTAATTAGAGTTAAGAAATAAAAAGTTAAGAAACAAAAAGTTAAGAAACAAAAAAAGGGCTTGTTTCTTTTTGCAGGATTTCTGAGGGTTTTGTTTTTTGGGCAAACTCTTTGGGCAAAGCTTTGTTTAGCATGGCCTCTACGGCCGCAGCGCTAGAAAGCGGCAGCACTTTTTTGGCTAGCTTTCTTGCTTTTCGAAGGTCAAGCTGATGAAGCTGTTTGGCTACAGCCTCGGCCTTCAGCGGGTTGACTGAAAATCGGCGGATGCCCATGCCAAATAAGAGTTCAAGGAACAAAGGATCTTCGGCTATAAAGCCGCATAAGGTCACCTCGGCGGCGGCGGCTTTAGCCTTGATTAGCACGCTGTGAATACTGCGTAGCAAGGCAGGATGAAAGGGAGTATAAAAATCGCGAACCATGCTGTTATTGCGATCGGCGGCTAAAAGATATTGGGCCATGTCATTGGTGCCTAGGCAGAGGAAGTCTACGCTTTTTAGTAAATCCTCAATAATATATATGGCTGCTGGCGTTTCGACCATGATGCCCAGTTCAATATCTTTGACATAATCCTCGCCTTTGCTGGCTAATTGGGCGCTTGCTTTTTTGAGTAGTTTGGCGCTGGCTTGCACCTCTTCTAAAGAGGTAATAAGCGGAAGGATGATCTTGAGTTTAGAATGAGGACCACGGAAGGCTGCACGCAAAAGCGCTCGCAGCTGTTCAAGAAAGATGCCTTGGTTGTAGAGCAGGAAGCGAATAGCGCGAATTCCCAAGCTGCTATTACCGGGCTGCGCGATGGGCTGGGGCTGGCTGGGCTGATCTATGGAGCCTGGACCTGGGCTTGTGGTATAAGGCAAAGACTTGTCGCCGCCTACATCCAGCAATCTTATAGCAATTTCTTTTTTACCTAAGCTTTGAAAGGCATGGCTATACAGTTCATACTGATCTTCCTCGCTAGGAAAGGTTTTACGGACCATGAAGGGGAACTCGCTTCGATAAAGGCCTACGCCATCTAAGCCGTATTTTTCTACGCCGGCTAATTCCTCACTAAGATTTATATTGGCTAGCAAGCGAAGAGCCGTGCCATCTTTGGAGTACAGAGGCGTCAGTTTTTTCGATATTTTTAAATGCTTTCGCCGCAGCTGTTCTTGTTTTCCAAGTTGTGAAATCTTGCTTGCCGGCGGCCTAAGGCAAATTTCGCCCCTAGAAAAATCTAAGAGCAAAGGGCTGCCGTTTTCTAGCTGCATAAGCTGGCTTTCATGGCTGAACATAAGCGGGATGTCCAATCCGCCAGCAATGAGCGAGATATGCGAGGTGAGGGTGCTAGCTTGCGCTGTTACGATAATGCCCGATACTTTTTGGAAATGAATATATAAAAGCTCTGAAGGCAGAATTTCTTGGCAGATGTAAATTTTTTTCTTGAGCGAACGGTACTCGCTTTGCCGGCTATCGAGGTTGAGCAGTAAGCGAAGTCCTACGTCTTTTACATCTTGAGCTTTCTCACGAATATTTTCTATGCGACTTCTCTCGAAAGTCCGCATGAAGGCCAGAGTAACCGATGAAATAGCGGCTTCGGCGCTCATCCCAATATCCATCCGCTGTTCAATTTTCCCAATATAGGCTTCATCTTTCAAGATGAAAACATGTCCCACAAAAATATTTTTGGCCCATGTGCTTAGGCGTTTTTCAAAAGCACGTTGTAGTTTATTTATTTGTTGCGTAGAAGTTTTCGTGGCTAGCTTAAAACGAGTGAGCTGGGCCGACTTTTTCGTTTTATCAACAACTTGTTCGGCTAAGCTGGTTTCTAAAGAAACCACTGGTTTTATGAAAACTTTGCCAAAAGCACTTACCGCCGTTATTGCTTTTGGTGATTCTCCTTTAAATATTTTAGGCAAGCGGAGATTTCCGCTTTTGCTAGAGAATTTGGTTTTTTTTGCCTTGCTGGGCTTGCTTGTTTTTTTAGAGCTTTGAATCTCCTCAATGGCTTGCTCTTCTTGGTGGATGTTAATAATGACACCAGCATCAGCAATAAATTGCAAGAGCTGATGACATACGCGTTTTAATTGAACGAGGTCATCAACAGTAAAGCCGATATCACTGGGTCTTTGAAGTACAATAACGCCTATTTTTTTGCCACTTTTATAGAGTGGCAAGGCCAAGTACGCATCAAAATTCTCTTCGCCCAAGCCCGAAATGGCCTTGAAATCAAGCTCTTTGCTTCCTTGACGTACAATAACGGGGGAGTCTTGAGTAAAAGCTTGCCCGACTAAGCTTTCTAGTACAGCTAAGTGGAATTTCCGCTCAAAGTTAAGATTCAAGCCATACGTGGCGGCTAAAAGTAAGGTTTTCCCATCCGATTCTAGCCAGTAGATGCTGCAAACATCAGATTTTGAAGCCTGCGCAATCTTTTTGACAAGTTTCTCGAGAAACTCTTCTGCTGTTTTGCTTGTGGCAAGCAGCGATTTTAATTCAATTTTCTTTGAAAAAAATTTCATGACATTTAGCGAATCTTAGGATGGTTGCCTTCAAAAGTTGTTATAACAAAAACGCTTAGCATGTTCTAAGAATATGGAAATATTTTGTAGCCAGCTTTGTTGGGCATCTAAAATTATACAATACTTATACTTAGGCTATACGAAATACTTGGCGAAATACTTGGCGAAATACTT
>JAUXHF010000046.1 GCA_030621685.1 Spirochaetota bacterium | reverse complement strand
TTGGCTACATAGGTACCTATTAGGTTAGATAGGTAGGTAGTATATTCGTAATTTACAGCCTGAATGAAGCCGAATTCACCAAAAATCTGTCTTTCTCGAAAGAATACGGAGAATGTTTCTGTCCACAAGGAATCGCTAGATGCCCGCTCGGAAATGACTAAAGTTAAGGATATTTTTGTATTATTAAAATCTACGAGAACATAAGCGTAGTAAGGTACGGCTAACTCACTTGCCAGCTCTAAGCGCAATTCTTGACTGGCTTGAAAATAGGCACGTAGATCCTCATTTTCATCGAAGGACCAGCGGTTAAAGCCGCGTACTGATTTAATAAATCTACCGCTACTGCCTTTAAACTGCAAGCTTGTAAAGTAGCTAGTAATGTAGTTAGCTTCTTGATGGAGTAAATTTCTGCCGGTGCTACTTATACCAGTAAGAGCAATTCCCCCCGAAATATTGTTTTTTTTAAGACCTCTTTGAAGGGAAGGACGTATTTTTTTAAAAATTTCATCAAAATAGGCTAGGGTACTTAGTTCCCCAGCTATTTTTTTGGCAGCAAAAATTTCACTACTTGCTATTTGAAAAACACTTATTGTAAAAAAGACAATAAGCAGAGTGTGTATTGAGAATTTGCTTTTTTTATGAAAAGCTGAAAGAAGTTTTTTCAAAGGAACTATATTTTTACATTTCTTTTAATAATCGTTTGTCTTTTGGATAAGCTAAAGTTTTTTTAACTTTTATTTTTGGGATAGGAGGATTGAGAACAGCTCATGCCAAAGTAAGTTTTAAAAAGATTTTTAAAAAAGATATATTTTTGCTAAATAACCTTCTTGTTGCTCAGCGTATTGGGCTGGACTGGGCTTATTTAAGAAACAGGAAACAGGGAAACTTTGGCGTTTTTTTGCAGGAAAGGGCAGCGTATTAGGCTGGGGGCTGGGCTTTTTTTAGAAAAATGTATGCTTAAGGGATGAAAGTAAGGCTTTAGTAGGATAGTTTCTTTGCAAGGGAATTATAAACGGCAGTTTTTTATTTCTATTTCGAAGATGGCAGTAGCGCCTAATTCTTCCAAACGTTTAAAAATTTCATAAATGTTATGTTTTTTGATCATAACGCGAACGGCGACCAAGGAAGGGTTATCTAAATGAGAAATGGTAGGAGCATCAAAACCGGGAGCAATGATTTCGGCTTTCTTCAAAAGACTTTTCTTAATGTTGAACTCAATAATGCTGTAGCTTCGCGAGATTAAAATGCCGTTGAGACGTTTTTTCAGCTCTATAATAGATTTCTTATTTTTGTTTTCGGGTTTTACGAAAAGACCGGTGTAATAATTGTCTAAAACCTCATAAATTTCCAAATTGTTATTTTGCAGAGTAAGGCCTGTTTCGGAAATATCGACTATGGCATCACAAACACCTAAGGCAATCATGATCTCTAAGGATCCACTTAGTTTGATGCATTCAAAGGGGACTTTATGTTTATGGAAAAACTTCTTGGTTAGCAGAGGAAATCCGGTAGCAATTCGCTTATGTTTTAGATCTTGTATGCCGGTATACTTTGCTTTTTCGCCGGAAAGACAGAGGCTACATGCACCAAAGCCAAGGTGAAGAATTTCACTTAAGTTAGCACGGCTTTCATCAACATTATCTTTTCCGGTAATGCCTATATCGGCGATATTATTTTCTATCAGAGTAGGAATATCTTGAGTTCGCAGGAAAAACAAGTCTATAGGCTCTTTTAAACAGGCTACGTGGAGCATATTGCTTTCAGTGTTGAACTCAAGACCTGCTTGCTGAAGCAATTTTATAGTGGGGTTTCGCAATCTTCCTTTTTTGGGAATGGCTATTTTCAGCCTATTATTGGCTTTGGGGGAAAGAAGGTTTTTTGACATGAAAATCTAAAAGTTCTTAAGTATTCCTTTTTCGCATTTGTTTTTCTTCAAGGCCACTTGTTCCCCAGCGGCGGCAAAGCTCGCTTTGTATTTGTTTAAGCGTTACATCGGAATATTCAGCTAAAACAAGCATGTGAAACAGCAAATCACAGAATTCATGGCATACATGTTGCTGCCGTTCCTGCGCTACAAGCTGCTGTCGTTTTTTTTCTGGTGGCTCAAAGATATGCTTGGTTTTCAATCGCTGGGCCTGTAAAAGATCAGCAGCTTCCAGTAATTCAGCACTTTCTTCAATGATTTTTGCGCTAATTCCTTTTTGGCGGTCAAGACCTCTGCTAAAAAGCTTAGCTGTATAGGAATTTTCTGTGTTCTTGCTGCTTTGATAGCGGCGTTTTCGCTCATGAATTGTCTTACTGAGTAGTTCTAAGATAGTTGCCTGTGTTGGAGCTTGGGCATTTGTCATTAAACTTGGAGTGTTAAGGCTTTTGTTAAGGTTTTCTTTTTGTATTGAATGGCTCATCAGTATAGATGCTCTAGCGATAATGGTATAATGGTATACTTACATAACTGTATAATTATATAATTGTATCATAGGGTTAGGTTTGTGAAAAATATAATTTTATAGAAAAGAGACCTTTTTTTTCTGTTTTTTACTGTGCGTACTTTTTTTCATTGTAACCAAGTGCTACTCGTGTTGCTTTTTTTAGCAAGTGGTTTTTCTGCTAGATTGCAAGCGCAGGCATCTTTAAATCATTCTTTTGCAGATAGTGGCCTGCCCAATATCATTGAGTATCTAAAAAATAGGCCAGAGTATTTTTTTTATGGTCTTATTCATAACACTCATAACCCAGCGCCGTCTTTTTTTAAGAAACGCTTCTCGCCTAGTTGGCGTGCTATAAACAAACATACTATAGACTCCATTTCAAAGGCTAGCATTCGTGGGCGTTTTGAGCTTTCTTTTAATCCCTTAAGCTGGCTTAGCTCGCTTGGGAATTATGAATTTAAGGCTCACTTAAGCAAAGAGAAGTTTATTTTGCCACAATTTAGTTTTTCGCTGGGGCAAATTTTTTATTTGCCGCTCTATTCATTCTTAAGCCCTGCCAGCTTAAGTTATGAAAATTTAAATTTTGGGGCGGTCTTTCCCTCTTTAAGCATTTCAAAGTCGACGAACCATTTCACTAAATTGTTTCTTAGCTATACCTATGTATATTTTTATTTTCATTCAAAATATACCTTCTTGAAATCACTTCTTAGAGAAGATGAGCTAGCTAACTTAGCGGAGAAAAGCCAAGTAAACTTGCAGTACCTTAGTTTTGGATTTAGCATTCTTTCTAAAACTAAAAACATTGAAACTACTATGCTAACGGCCTTCAATCTTACGCAAAGAAATTTTTTATTCAAAATAGAGCAGTCTTCAAAATATATAGCCTGGGGCTTTTCGTATGCTCCAAATGACATTCTTGTGCTGCGCCCCTATGTAAGGGTGCTTTTCTTGTTTTAAGTACATTTTATGCGTTTACCTATGAGATGGTCTTGTTTTTTTTAAGCTTAGGGCAAAGAAGCCAAACCTGTGTTCTTCTTTTTTTGCTTAGCGTAGTTTGCCTTGGCTTAAAGCCCCAGCCCCTGCAAGCCTTCGAGGTAAAACTTCTTATGGAAGCGGATTGGAGAATTTCAGCTGGCGCAGAATTTCTTAACGAATCAGAATTTTTTTTGCGAGAGCCTATACAGGAATCTGCTGTAAGTTACAAGCGGAATAAAGAAACTATGCGTTTTTCAAAATTGCTGTTTCCTGCCGACTTCCGTTTTCTTTTGGGCCTTAATACGTTGATTAATGATACACATAGCCTGATAAGCTCTTGGCAGCTAAGCTACACATGGCAGCGAGAAGTAGATATCTACAGTAAGCCCTTAGCCGAAGCTATTTTGAAAGAGAGATTAGGTCAAGAAGAACTGAGGAACAATTTTTCCCTCATCTATAGATACCATAAAGGCGTGCTGGTGCTTAAGCCATTTTTTATGTTTGAATTAACGCTTGTTCGAAATAACAGACTAGACCTTTTTGATGAAGGCTTTTTGAATTTAGAGGAGTATAAAATTGGGCTTGAAATTGATATTACTCCGGAGAATGGCTATGCCAAGAAAGCTAGCGGGCAAGAAAACCTTCGCGAATCGCAGAAAGAGACCATGCCCTTAAATATAGATAACACTAAGCCCCAGTATAAAAAGAACTGGATGAGTAGCCTTGCGCTGGCCTATGCCTATAAGCGGTTTCCCCAAAGCGATGTGAGTGTTTCTTCTTTTATCAATCCTTTTCTTTATTATGATAGAAAGGGAAAGGATGCGCTGGCCTTTACTAGCTTTCCAGAGCTAAATTTTAATGAGTCCTATCATAACTTCTCTTTCCATTTTATAAATAGATATAGTAAGAAGACATTAAGCCTAAGCATCATGTATGAACTAGACCTAGATGTTTATTTTAACAGAAGCTATTTGCTAAAGCCAGTTGAGGAATTTTCTAAGCAAGAAGGGGCAGATGTTTTTTCAAAGGCGAGCCAGAGCAACATCCATGACAAATTTCAAATTAGTCTTCATAAAAAGTTTTTTGAAAAAAAAGGAGCTTTCTATGAAGATTATTATGTTTTGCAGCTAGGCTTTTTGTATGGCTTGTATCTAAATTTTTACGACAATCGCCTGCTCTCTACATCGAAGCAGATAGCAGCTAATGTAGCCAGCCGGCTAGACGCTGTGGCAGCTAGTCCAGATGCGGTTTTTTTTCATCAACGTGGCAAGGATGATAGCCTTGTGCATGAATTTTCATTCTCACCGGAAGTAAGCTTTCTTGAGCATGTTATTTTTTTCCTTGATTATAGTTATGCCCTCGTTCAATACTCTCGGTATTTTGCTAGAAAGCTGCAAGCGAATTCATCAGAGGATCTTGGTTTTGAGGTTGTAAAGAAAAGTGAAAAACGGCTTGATAGTTTTCATGTCCTCTCTTTAGGCTTTTCGATTAAAGGGGATAGGGGGATACAGGTGCTAAAGCCGTATCTAGCTTTTGTCTTTGCTTCATCGAATGATGAACTTGCCAAGCTTAGGAAAGAACAATATATAATAGGACTTAAAGCATCATATAAATTTTAATGCTAAGGAAAGTGGGAAGAAAATTGGCTGCTAAAATAGTGAGAGAAATAAAGTAGGAAATTTCCTGCATTCCAATTTCCTGCATTCCAGTACGAGCAAGCAAAGGCATAGAAATAAGTTGGCAAAACAATTGATAGGATTGATAGTGATGGTTCTGTTATCAGGATCACTTTTTCTAAGAGCTAGCTTGTGGCCGATGTCAAAGCTATGCAGCAGCCAAGACTTTATGCGAGCCGAGCGTTTGTACCAAGAGTATGTTGCTTTGCAGCCAGAAGCTTCTTCGAAAAAATACGGGATAACCGTACCTCAAGGTAAGCCAATTTCTTTAAAGACATATGAAAAAGCCTACTCTTATGAAGAGGAGCAGCGTATTGGGCAGCGCTTAGAACAAGTGGATGCTTATTTTGAAAACAATCGTGATGAAACAGGCTTGGAAATACTCTATGATATTATTTTGCAAACTCAATTCAGTAAAGAGGCTGCTAGAGCCGCCTTTATGCTAGCTCTTTATTTTGAGCAGGGTACAAATTCTAAACAGAAGAGTATAGCCTATTACAGTTATGTTATTAACGATCACTTTAACTCTGTTTATGGTATTGATGCCTTATCTCGATTAGCTTTTTTGCTACAGAAATTAGAATATGCTTCTGAGAGTGAAGCACTTTTGTTGTATTTACTAAAAAGATATGAAAAACATTTCAAGTATTCCGAGAAAAAGAGAGTTGCTTGGGCCGAAGATGCAGCAAATTTAGAGCTTTATACGATGGCTAAGAAATCTCTGAAGGAAAAATATTATGGTTTATCGAAATGGTATTTTTATAACGCAATGAGAAAAAAAGCCTGCCAGTTTTATCGTAAAGCCGAAGGCTTCAAGTAAGCCTGCGCTTTAAGGAAGAGTAAGATGAGAGAGTATTCAAACTATTTATTTGATTTAGACGGCACGCTTATTGAAAGCTTAACGCTGATTATTTCTTGCTTTCAGTTTTCTTTAGGCTCGCTAGGCATCAAGCGTAGCGATGAGTATATTCGTGAGAGCATTGGATTGCCCTTAGCAGCGCAGTTTCAAAGGCTCTTGCAAGTAACTGAACATGATGAACATGATGAACGTGGAGAGGATGGCCATTTATCTAAGGCGATGTTTAAGCGAGGGGTTTGCTGTAAGAGTAAGGGTAAGGGATTTTCGGCAAAAGATATAAAGCTCGTTTCAGAGCGGCATATGCAATATCAAAAACTTGTCTATTCCGATTTCATTTACGTTTACGCAGGAGTGAAAGAGCTGCTTGCTTGCTTAAAACGAGCAGGGAAGCGTTTAGCGATAGTGACCTCTAGGTATCCGGAAACAGCGAATATGTATATATCCATGCTTCAATTAGATAAATTTTTTGAACATGTAGTTACGCCACTGGACGTTAGTAAGCCGAAGCCTCATGGCGAACATGCTTTGGAGGCCTTGAACATGCTGAAGTTAGAGTCTGGGCCCGGCCTGGGGCGGGGGCATGAAGACACGCTGTTTATAGGCAGGTTCTGTATATGATATTGTCTGTGCTTCTCGAGCAAACATGCATAGTTTCTTGGTACGCTGGCCGCTTGAAAGAAGCGCTGATGACAAAAATAAGAGCGGAAATTTCAGCGCTTCGTCTGAACCTTTAGGAGAGTCTAGCAAAGAGGCTGCGGGGGAAAAGGCGGAATTTTTTTTTGAAGACAAGCGCTATATGGCTACGTATGTTGCTAAAAACCTTGATAGCTTAAGAATTTAAAAGCTGGCTCTATCTTAAAAGCTGCTAAACATGCTTGTTTAAAAAACAGCGCTAACTATTTCCTGAATAACCTTAGGGCGATTCATAGTATAGAAGTGCAGGCAAGGTACTTGCTGTTGTTTTAATTCTAAAGATTGGCGAATGGCCCAATCAATACCCACTTTTCTTACGGCCTCTTTGTTAGGGGCTTTTTCGATGGCTGTTTGCAGCTCTTGGGGGATGCTTATATGGAAAAGCTTTGGCAATATTTCTAAATGCTGGTATGTGGTAATGGGCTTAAGACCGGCTACTATGGGTATGGTTATGCCGGCCTTACGGCAGCTATCACGGAATCGGAAAAAATATTTGTTGTCAAAGAACATTTGCGTGACAATGTAATGAGCTCCGTTATCAACTTTTTGTTTCAAATAGCTGATGTCGTCTGCTAGGCTTGCTGCCATAAAATGTTTTTCTGGATAGCCGGCTACCCCGATGGAAAAATGCATGGGGGCAGAGTTAGCTAAATCTTTTTCTAAATATATCCCTTTACTTAGGTTGGCAATTTGCTTTACAAGACTGGAAGCATAACGAGGCTTGTGAGTAAGAACATGTTTTTCTTTGATATCACCTTGCAGAGCGAGAACATTTTGAAGGTTTAAGTAATTTAACTCAATAAGCTTTTCTTCACTGCGATGGTTGTCTTCGCCAGCGCAAATAAGATGGGCTACGGTCGTAATTTTATATCGGTAAGCAATGGCAGCGCAAATGCTTAGCGTGCCCGGTCTTTTGTAGATAACTTGTTTGCTTCTGTTTTTGTTTGTATTTAGAAAATCAGTATCTGGAAGGAATTTATATTCGGCGGGGTGGGTGGTCACGTTGATGAACGTGGGCTTTAAGCTAATAAGTTTATCTAGAGTTAGAAAAAGCTGGCGTATGTCTTCCCCCTTAAAAGGAGGAATTATTTCTAAAGAGAGCAGGGTTTCCTGTTGTTTTTCAGCTGTTTTGAGCCTTTCATGAACTTTCATAATGCTTAAAAATTACTCGAAAAAAAAGTAAGACCAAGGTGAAGCTACGTGTGAAGGCTACCCCTCTGCAAATTGCCGAAAAAAAGAGTAAGGCTAAACTATAAAGTTAGCTTTATAACGTAAATAACGTAAAGGGCTAGCTTTATAACGTAAGCATGTAAACTTGGGGCTTTTGAAATAATGGGGAAGGGGTACTTGAATTTTCTTGTATATGCATACTTGTTATTTAAGCATATTCTTCACGAAGTTCGTTAGCGGCCAATTGCAGGTTTTTTAAAGAGCTGAAGGCTTCATCCCAGCTACG
Source organism: Spirochaetota bacterium (assembly GCA_030621685.1). GTDB lineage: Bacteria > Spirochaetota > UBA12135 > COTS27 > COTS27 > JAUXHF01. The sequence continues at coordinate 2,350 of JAUXHF010000046.1, read as the reverse complement.
AGTCTTCAGGCCGCAATCGGGAGTTATCCAAAGTTTATGTTTATCAATAGTGGCGATGGCTTTTTTAAGAAGCTGTTTTATTTCCTCTTTTGAGGGAACACGTGGCGAGTGAATATCGTAGACACCAGGGCCGATATCAGCAGGATAATTGATTTGCCCCAGAGGTTGTAAGAGTTTCATTTTCGACCTTGAGCTTTCGATGAGGATGACATCGGCATCTAAGGCAATAATGGAATCCAAGATATCGTTAAAGTAGCTGTAGCACATGTGGGTTTGAATTTGTGTCTCATCTTTGACTTGGCTACTGCTAAGCAGAAAAGATTTTACAGCCCAGTCTAGGTAATCATGCCATTCGGATTTACGCAGGGGCAGGCCTTCACGAATGGCCGGCTCATCTAGCTGGATCACGGCGATACCGCTTTTTTCGAGGTCAAGAACTTCATCTTGCAGGGCTAAGGCTATTTGGAAAGCTGTTTGTTTATTTGTTTGGTCTTCACGAACGAAGCTCCATTGAAGCATGGTTACAGCAGCGGTAAGCATGCCTTTTACGGGTTTTTTGGTAAGCGATTGGGCATACTCTGCCCAAGAAACGGTCATGGGAAATTTTCTTTGGACATCACCGTAGATAATGGGGGGTTTGACACAGCGAGTGCCATAGCTTTGTACCCATCCATTTTTAGTGAATCTATAGCCATGTAATTTATCGGCAAAATACTCTACCATGTCATTGCGTTCACTTTCGCCGTGAACTAAAACATCAAGGCCAACCTCTTCTTGTTTTCCGATGACGTGGGCAATTTCTTTTTTCAAGAAATTTTGATAGTCTTGCTGGCTAAGTTCTTTTCTGCGAAACTTGGCACGAGCTATGCGGATTTCTTTGGTTTGCGGGAACGAGCCTACGGTAGTGCTGGGGAAGAGGGGCAGCTTCATTTTCTTTTGTTGCAGGGCCCTACGAGTAGTGAAGCTAGAATTCCGTTTAAAGTCTTTTTCGCGAAGAGCGGCAAGCCTGTCTTGAACAGCGCTTAGGTGAAGGCTGGGATCTTTGGCTCTTGCTTCTAAGATGGCAGCATTGGCTTGTTTTTCAGAGCTGATGTCTTGGCCGTTTAAGGCAGAAGAAAGCAGGACTACTTCTGAAAGCTTTTCTTCGGCAAAGGCCATAACACTTTTAAGGTTTGCCTCTAAAGCTGCTTCATGGCGGAGGGTAATGGGAGCATGCAGAAGCGAACATGAAGGAGCGATAAGCAAATTTTCCCCATGATTTTCTTTTACTTCCTGAAGCAGGCTCTGCGAGGCAGAAAGGTCATTTATCCAAATATTCCTTCCGTTTACAATACCCACAGAAAGTGTTTTTTCTTTAGGAAGTTCTCTGGAAAGAGCTATAACTTCAGAGAAACTATGGGGATCGCTGGCATCAAGATGCAGCCCATCGGCAGCTAGGCTAAGAAAAGTATCTTTATTATCGCCTAGCTTGTTAAAGTAAGTAGCAACGAGTAATTTTGATTTTTTAAGAGCAGCCTTTAGCTGAACATAGGTTTTGACAAAGGCTGTTTTCTGTACTTGTTCTAGATCTAGGGCGAAGATAGGCTCGTCTATTTGAATCCAAGTTAATCCCATAGAATCTAATTTTTCTAAAATACTGACATAGGCCTTAAGCAGCGATGGCAATAAAGTGAGTTTTCGAGCATGGCTGTTTTCGCCTAGATAGTACTTCCCAAGATGCAGGTAGGAAAGTGGGCCTAGCAGTACGGGTTTGGCATCAAGACCTAGTGCTAGGGCTTCTTTTGTCTCATCGAAGATCTTACTTCCGCTAAGTTTGAAATTTTCTACGTCATCAAATTCGGGAACAATGTAGTGGTAATTTGTGTTAAACCACTTAGTCATCTCACAAGCGGCAACGCCGCTGGCTCCTCGTGCTAAGGTAAATACGGCATCTTCTGGGGTGCTTTTTTCTAAAAGGGCCCGGAAGCGAGGCGGAATAAGACCTAACAAGAGGCTCATATCTAAGGTTTGGTCATAGTAACTGAAGTCACCAGTGGGTATGATGTTTATGCCAAGCGCTGCTTGTTTTTTGAAATTATTTTGGCGAATATCTTTTGCTAGCTCACGAAGTTCAGCTAAGCCAATAAGGCCTTTCCAATATTTTTCTATAGATCGTTTTAGCTCGCGTTTTTCGCCTATGCGGGGAAATCCAAGGTTATGGCTTTGTGTCATGATGTGTTCTCTCTTTAAAATTAAGACATGGGGTAAGTGGTAAGCTGTTAATTTTATATGAATATAACAGAAAAAAATCAAAAAAAAATAAAAAAAATTAAAAATAATTTTTTAATGTAAGCAAATTTCAAACATTTTA
>JAUXHF010000018.1 GCA_030621685.1 Spirochaetota bacterium | reverse complement strand
TTTCTTTAGCTTAGTATAGGTATAGGCTGTAGCTATGGCTAGTTTGTATGTGCATATTCCTTTTTGTCGTAAGGCCTGTTCTTACTGTGATTTTTATTTCTCGCTAAACCGGGATAAGTATGAAAATTCATTTACGCAGGCGCTTTTGCAGGAGATTCTTCTTGTAAAAGATTTCTTCAAAGACCTCCCGCATCAAGAAGCTAAGAAGTATGCCGAGCATGGCTTGCGCTCGGTATATGTGGGGGGCGGGACGCCATCTATACTTGAAAGTGAGAATTTAAAACGGATTATGGCAGCCTTGTTTCGGAATTTTAAGATATCGGCACATGCTGAAATAAGCTTAGAGGTTAATCCCGAAGATAGCACAGCAGAAAAACTTTTGCTATGGCGAAGCTTAGGCTTCACTCGTCTTTCTTTGGGCTTGCAGGCTTTTAGTGAGCAAGCCCTTGTATACCTAGGCCGAAGACATGGCTATTTAAAGCCTATGGCTTTAAATAGCCTACTCAAGAATGCCCAGCGGGCGGGCTTTAAGAATATAAGCGTGGACCTCATGTATGGTTTTGCCAGCTTAGAAGATGCCAAGTGGGTAGAAAGTCTTAAGCAGGTTTTGGCTTTTAATATTAATCATGTCTCGGCCTATGCCTTAAGCGTAGAGCCGGGCAGCTTACTGGCTCGGCAGATTGCCCATGGGCGGCGGGCTGCCGTAGATGAAGCTCATGCCAGTCGGCAGTTTCTTTTATTAAGAAAAGTTTTAAAACAACAGGGGTTTTTGCAGTATGAAATATCAAATTTTTCTAGAAACATAAACTCATTTTCTAGGCATAACATGAGCTACTGGCAAGGCAGGCCTTATCTTGGGCTAGGACCAGCAGCGCATTCTTACGATGGCGCTAAGAAACGATTTATCAATGTATCTAATATCCATAACTACGCCCGTGTGCTTAGCAATCAAAAAAAACATAGCACTGAAATAAAGGCGCTTAAACAAGTCGAGATACTTTCAACGCAAGAGCGCTTTCATGATTTTTTGATAACAAGGCTAAGAAATTTAAATGGTATTTCCTTAACGGAAATTGAAGAACTGTTCTTTGAAAATTCTGGCACAAAGAAGCTACGAAAAACTTTTTTTAAACAAGTCACTCTGCTAGAAAAAGAAAAACTACTGTACGTGTATCGTGGCAGAAGGTTGAGGCTTACCGAAAAAGGGCTGCTCTTTTCCGATTATATCATTCGTAGCTTTTTTATAGAAAAGCAAGATCTCGTTCAGCAAAAAACTAAAAACTAGTTAAGAGAAACTGATGAGAAATTAAGAGCTTATTTGGCGGCTTATTTTAGGCTTATTTTAGGCTTATTTTTTTAGGAAAGCGAAAAACAACACCGGCGAAAATATCATAGTCTTCTATTCTATGCGAGGCACGTTTTTCGCTATCGTAAAATTGTGACCAATGAAGAAAGAGCTGGTCGTAAGTATAGGTGAAAGATAAAAAAACCGAAAAAAAGCTAAGCGGAGTTAGCCCAAGCCTAGCGAAGCCACGGTAGCGAATTTTATACATCTCATTTGCTTCCGAAAGCAAATTGGGGTCGTAGCCGCTGAAGTGCAGCGTAAGGCTAACTAAATCAATAAATTCAAAGTCGAGATACACTAAGAAGGAAAGACCATAAAGCGTGTAACTATTGATTTGCTTTGAAGCATCGTAACTGCCGTTGTTAAATACAGAGAATGGAGAAAAATATCCATCGACGTAACGAAAGTGTTCTTTGAAGTCATCAAAACTGCCGTAAACATTTCCGCCGTTTCCGTAGCCATCTTGAAATTGGCCTTGGCTGTTTATAACCTGAAGGTCACGGATGCCATGCAGGTAAAGAAAGGTTTCGCCGCCTACTTTCCAGCGTAGTTTGCTGTTTTGGCTGTTCGAATAATAAAAGAAAAACTGGTAAGCATGTTTCATCTCTTTAAGCGGCACCGAGCCGATATTGCCAATTTGCATGCCCAGGCCGCTATGCCAAGCACTGTTTTTTAAGGCTAAGCGCAGGCTAACCGTCTTGGCCGAGTTGGGATCTAATCCTTCTTCGCCATTACTTATAGCTGTTAAAAATTCTAAAAGTTTATAATGCAGGCCAATGGATAGCCCTGTGTCATAACTGTTTAGCACAAGGTAAGGAAGGGGCAGATCGCGGTTTCCGGTAATTAAACTATGACCTACTTGCCGGGGCTTATCGTTGTTTTCTGTTACTGGCGAAACTTTAAAAACCACAGGCAGAAAATACGAGTGCATAGGCAGTGTTTTATAGAGTGGCTGGAATATCCCAAAGCCTAAATTGGCCAAATTGCCAAGGCGGATGTTTAGCAAGACTCTTTTGAATAGGAAATTTGGCGGAGCGAAATTCTGGTAAGAACGTGCTTTTAGCGAGAGGGCTTGTAGCAAATACAGATCTATAGTTAAGGTGAACTTCGCTATCTGCTTTAAGCGTATGCTGAAATCTATGTTTGGGCGGAGGGCTATGCTAAAAGTGCTTTCGTTGCCGGTAATCTCGACAGCTTGCGTATGGCGAAAGTAGAAGAGAAACTCTGAATGGTTGACAAACTCTATGTTTAATTTTTTTTTGTTTTCATCGATAAAGCTATTTTCTGCAAGCAGAGAATCGGTCTTCGTGCTAGCAGTGTTGGTGATATCAGCCGCATTGTTTTGGGCGAAGGCTGGTGTTGCTAAGAGAGTAAGCAAGAAGCCGAGCCAGAGCATGCCTCTGCTAAGAGATGTTTTTTGGGAATAAGACATGATTTAAATGAGTTTAGATGGCCTCGGTGAAATAAGCATGCTGCATGTTGGATGGCCATATATTTTGGGATGTTTTTTTAGATACAGATGAGATGAGGTGAAGTAAAAGTAAAGGTTTCATGAGATATTTCTGCAGAAAATGTTTAGGGCGGGGGCATAGAAGCCTAGCCTACAAAGTTTTAACAAGATTTAAATTTCAGGAAGAAGCGAGCTTGGGAGCGTATCGTTTTCTTGGGCAAAAGCAGCTAGGAGGCGTACCCAACTTGGCTGAATATTCAAGCAAGGAATAAGTTTTAATTCAAGGCCGCCGGCTTCGCGAAAATACCGAGTATTCTCATCGGCGACCTCAAGCAAGGTTTCAAGATTATCGCTGACAAAAGCCGGGCAGACCACAAGCAGTTTTCGTACTCCTTTTTTGGCTAGCAGCCTTACGGTATCGCAGGTAAAGGGTTCTATCCAAGGGGTTCTGCCTAACCGTGATTGAAAAGAGCTTAAAGTAAGGGCTTTGTTTAAGGAAAGGCGTTTTATTATTTCTTCTGAAGTAAAAAGCACCTGATGGCGATAGCATAGGTTGTGGCCTTTGGCAGGAGGGGTCTTGGTTTCGCAGCAAGCAGCTGTTTGAAAGCAATTTTTTTCATGGCTTGGTTCTATTTTAGTCAAGTGGCGTACGGGCAGGCCATGATACGAGAAAAGCAGAAAATCATAGCCCCCTGCTTCTCCCAAGTGGTCTGTATAAGGTGCTATACTTTCTGCTAGGGCCTTAAGGTATCGCTGGTCTTTACAGAAAGGAGGTTTGATACTGTAGCTAACATGTTTTTGAGTAGGGTTTTTGCTCTTTGAAAGATACTTGTTTTTTGTATTGAGAGATCTAAGTTTTTTGAAAAACCAGTTCAAATCTTTTTTTATTTGCAGATAGCTACTAAGGGTGGTGCTTATGGCATAGTGGGGATACAAAGGAATGAAGCGAAGCCGAAAATGCTTGTCTTTGCTTTGTTGTATCAGAGCTAAGGCATCACGAAGTGCATTTTTTATTGAGGGGCTTTGGTAGCGCATGGCTACAAGCAGGCCTAGCATGCGCTGTGCATAGCGGGAATTTTTTTTAAGATGATCGGAAAGTGAGCCTGCTAGGAGACGAGTATTGATGATGAGCGGAGAGCCTTCTTTTTGCCAAATATGGGCATAAGCCTTAGCCGATGGAAATGCCCGAAACGGAGCAATAATACCGCCAACTAAGAGAAGGCGCTGAAAGAAAGGGATATCGATAACATGGCGATCCATTAAAAATTGGAAAAGGTAACGCTGCAGCGCCGGCACGCTGGCATGCTTAGGGCTACCCAAGTTAATAAGAATGATAATATCTTTGATGTTTTTATTCATCTTGGCAAGCTGCTTATTTCTGCTAACTCTGGGCATGCAAGGTTTCGTTTAGGGCCAGCGTTTTCTTATTGGGCAAGCAGATAATGCGGCCAGTTTGTGAATCACGAAGAAATAATTTTTTTTCGATGCCAGAGAGCTGTAAAGCCTTCACGACATGAGTTTGTTTTTTGCCGAATTTTTTAGGCAGTATCGGCCTGCCTTGGATATCGATAGGTTTTCTTTGTTCATCGAATAAAGAAATTTTTGAAGAGGCTGTTAGATAAAGACCGGCCTCTACGGTGCAGCCGAAGCCAAGCGAAATGCCTAGGCCAGAGTTAGCGCCTAATAGGCAGCCTGCGGCAATGGAAATAACCTGCTGGCCTCCTCCCGAGAGCGTGCCCATAATGGAAGCGCCGCCGCCAACGTCGCTATGGGCGGCAACTAAGACACCAGAAGAGATGCGTCCTTCTACCATAGCCTCGGCTTCGGTGCCGGCATTGAAATTGACAAATCCGGCAGGCATCACGGTTGTGCCTTGCCCAATATAAGCGCCGAGGCGGACACGCGAAGCATCGGCTATGCGAATGCCTGGGGGTGCCACGTAGTTTAGCATGAAGGGGATTTTATCAAGCGAGTAGACAGCTAGCTCTGCTGCCCAGCCATGGCCATGGCCATAGTCATGGCTTAGAACTTCGAGCCGCTGGGTTTCTAGATCTTCGGCTAAAAAAGGCCCGTAATTTGTCCATGCTATATTAGGCAGTTGCCCGAACAGCCCTGCTAAGGATACGTCATGTGGTTTGCAAAGACGCAAGGAGAGAAGGTGTAACTTAAAGTAGGCTTCTTCTATGCTTTGCAGGGCTTTATTTTTTTCGAATAGGGCGAAGAAAATGTAATCGCTTGTGGCATACTTGGCTGGGTTTTTATTCTTTGCCAAAGAAGTGTTAGATAGTTTCTTTAGCAGAAATTGAGCGAGGGGAGTAGTAACTTTCTTTGCTTGTAGCCCTGCATGAATTTTTTTGAGTGCTGTTTTATCGAGCAGCACAAAGCTGTTTTTACGTAACTCTTTTTGTTTATTGGCATTCAGCGTATTGCCTATGATAGTAAAGGTAGCGCTAGAATGACTGGAATGGCTAAGGCTTTTTTTTTGGAGATAGATAAAATGAATATCTAAGGTTTTTTCTTTCCTTCTGCGGCGAAGCCCAACGCCATAATATAGAACTGTTTTTAAGGTATTTGTTTTTAGTTTTGCCATAGATCTTCTTGGCGCTTAGCTTATATATAATATTAGCTAGTCTACATGTAAGTGCTTAAACATTCTTCGCGTATCTTTTGATGGAGATGCCGGCGGCGAAACCTAAGGTATATATTTTTCTTGAAGGACAATATATATTTTAAGTGGAAGTAGGGCTAGCTACGAAGGCTGTATGTTGCGGGCTGCATGTTACTGGCTATGTATTGTAGTATCTTTAACGAGGTAAAACCTATCTATTTTCACTGTAAAAATCTCTTCAGTTTCAAGGTCAATCATGGTGTAATGGCCTTCCATAGAGCCCCAATCGCTATCGATGCTGGAAAAGCTTTGATACTCAAAACTTTTTTTAGCTTCGATAACGGGGTGTTTTCCTAGTACGCCTTGGCCGTGAACTTCAATTTCTTCGCCGTTATCGTTTATAATAAGCCAATAGCGGCTAATCAGCTGTACGGAATTTTTCCCGGTATTTTCGATTTTTATGGTGTAGCGAAAATAGTTTTTATTCTGGGGCTGCCCGAGAATATTATTATCTGGAATGTACAGAGTTTGTACGTTGATTTTAATTAATTGACTTAAGGCCAGTTGTTTCGACTGAGCTTTTTTCATGCTTAATAACAATGGCTATGTTCAATAGAGTTAAGATTTATTGGCGGAAATGGCTTGGCAGGTTGCAGAATTTTCGTAAGAGTAAGAAACAGCTTTTTAAAAAGCCTCTTGTTAAAAATAATAAATCTAGCGTTTTGAGAACTGAAAGCTTTTCCTTGCTTTTTTATGGCCATAGAGTTTTCGTTGTACTTTCCTGGGGTCTCGGGTGAGGAGTTTGGCGTCTTTTAACGTTTTATGATAGGAAGGCACAATAAGGTTAAGGCTTTTGGCTATAGCATGGCGAAGGGCTCCTGCTTGGCCGGAAAGGCCGCCGCCATGAATATTGGCTACAGTATCGTAGCGGTTTTCACTGCCTGTTGTTAAAAAGGGCATGTTCAGCTGATGTAATAAGGCAGCGCGTTTATGGAAATATTGAGGGGCCTCTCTGCCATTAACTGTAATTTTTCCTGTGCCTTCTTTTAGGGATATGCGAGCTATGGCGGTTTTTCTTTTTCCGCAAACAAGTTTTTTTGTAAGAACAGTCATAATATTTTCTACCTAAATAATGTTTATTTTCTTTGGATTTTGTGCCGTATGTTTGTGTTTGTTGCCGGCATAGACAAACAAATGAGTGTATTGTTTTCTGCCCAACTTGTTTTTGGGAAGCATGCCGAAAACGGCTTTCTCAATAACGCGATGGGGATGTTTTGCTAGCATATCTTGGAAAGAGGTTTCTTTGATATGCCCCATGTAGCCAGTATGGTGGTAATATACCTTATTTTTAGCTTTTTCTCCGGTAAGTCTTATTTTCTCGGCGTTGATAACAATAACGTTATCGCCGTCATCCATATGCGGGGTAAATTTCGTTTTGTGTTTTCCGATGAGAAAATGGGCTGCTTTCGAGGCGAGTTTGCCAAGAATGATGCCATTGGCATCAAGTTCTATCCAATTCTTAGTAATTTCGGCTATGGGTATGCTTTTTGTTTTCATAAGTTCTTTTTGTTTTCGGTATGGATGTAGCCTTCTGTTGTTATTTGATAGTTGATAGTCCCTGCTTATTTGATAGTCCCTGCTTTTTTAGATAGGTTGCTTAACCTAGCATGTAAATAAGCTAAAACAATCTATAAAAAATAATTAAAATATTGCCTAAGTCAAATTTTTTAGTTCTCTGCGCTGACTTCGGGCATACTGGGCTCGAACCAGTGACCTTCAGACCCCCAGCCTGACGCGCTAGCCAACTGCGCTAATGCCCGTTTAATGTCTATTTTTTCCCCTTAGAATTCTATGTTTTCGTTTCTTCTGGAGGTATTTGGCGAAGAATCGTATAGATTTCATAAAAAAGCAATCTAGAGCAACAAGAATATTATACAATGAGTTGGGTTTTTCTAGGAGTAATATTAGAAATATTATCTTGGAAATCTGCAATTCTCATATTCCTTCTTTTGTTAGAAACAAAGAAATTAAATAATCGTAGAAAGTAAATTTATGCAAGAAAACAAGAGCATACTTACTCTTCTAACACTTTCAGTTATAGGGATAAGTGTTTTCAAACTACTGTTTATTTCCTTGATAAGCCCCAGTGCGGATGAATTGTACTACTGGCTTTGGTCTAAACATTTGGCCTTGGGCTACCCAGAACATGGCCCTGTAATAGCCTTTGCTATGTATTTGGGAACGTTTTTTGGCGATTCAAGTATTTTTATTCTCCGTTTTTGGGCGGTAGCCTTGTTTTTCTTACTTGCGCTTATGATGTTTTTCTTTGGCAAAGTGCTTGTACATAAAGATGATAGTGCTAAGCTAAAAGAAGGAAATAACTGGGATGACAATAAGCAAGATAACGGCATAGGTGCTGGAATTTTATTTGCCGTGCTTATTTTGGCCTTGCCGATATTTGTTGGCAGCTCAATAATCGTAACACCAGATACGCCGCTAGCTTTTTTTAGTTTTTTAGCCATGCAGTTCTACTACAGTGCTTTTTTCCGTATTTCTGTTTTTCGTGCTAGAAGGCTTCAAGGCAAAAAGCTCTTTGGCATCTGGATGCTGGCAGGCGTTTTCTTAGGCTTAGCCATGCTATCAAAAATTCCGGCTGGTTTACTGGGTTTAGGCTTCTTGGCCTACGTTTTTTTAGGCAAAGCCAATGAGCCAAAGTATTGGAAGCCGCAGATACTCATGGCTATGTTTTCTTTTATGCTAGCCTTGGGGATTTTCTCGCTATTTATTTTCTGGAATTGGCAGAACCATTGGTTGTTCCTAAAATTTCTTCAAGGGAGGCTTGGTGAAAGGGCATCATGGCAGAGTTTTCTTGATTTTCATTACAAAATGGCCTTGCTGATGTTCCCTGTTTTTTACGTACTAGGTTGCTGGCTTTTCATAAGAGTTTGGATGGTGAAATTATTGGGGATGGGGAGTAACGTTAGAACAGTTAGAACAGTTAGAAATAAGTTAGGGCAAAAAGCAGAGCAGGCAGAGCAAGCTTTTTTTCTTTGCGTTGTTGCCATGCCTAGCGTGATGTATTTTTTCATCACGCCTTTTTTTGTTTTTGTAGAAGTTAATTGGGCCCTCGTATTATTTGTGCCGCTTACAGCCTTAGTTGTGCTGCAGGTAGAAAGCCACCTGCTGCAGCTAAAAACAATAAGCATGGTAAGCGTTGCTGCCATCTTGTTGCTTCTTTCTTTTTCGGGGCTGTTTATATTTTTTTCGGACTCTAAGCTGAGGCTGCCAAAGTTTTTCACCTTCGACAAGAGTGACTTTTTTTATTTATTTGAAGTGTTTGAAGAAGAATTCCCAGAGTACTATGAACGCTCAATGGATAAAACCTTGCTTATAGCTTCAGTAAACTATCAAATTCCTGCAGCTATTAATTTTTATACAAGGCCATTAAAAGAGGCCGTGCTTATAGATCTTGGCAATAGCTACCATCTTACGCTTTTCGATGTTATTTTTCATGAAGAAACAGCTTTAGGCGAGGATATGTATTACGTACAGCCGGGAAAGAAAATGGAAATACCAAAAACCTTGCAAGAATCTTTTGCCTCGGTTAAGCGATTAAAAATTTTTAGCAGCAAACGCAGAGGTAAGAAACTTCTGCAATTTACGCTTTTTAAAGGAATGGAGTTTAAAGGAACAAGCAAATTCAGAGAAAGCTTGAAAAAATAAGTAAGATTTTAGCTAGGGCTTATAAAGAAATAACTTTCCAATTTTTTATAATTTTATGGGCTGGCTTAGCAGAGAGAGCTGCCCTGTAGGTGTGGGAGAGCCTTGCCCTAGAAATAAAGGTTAAAAAGGTTAAAACGGTTAAAAACTAGGCAAGAGCATGGCTAAAACCCTATCATCAAGGTTAGGCCTGGGGCGGCCGCGGCCATCGCGGTTAGAGGTAAGCACAAGAACATCGGCATGTAAGGTTTTCTGAAAGGCTTCTGGCACAAGGATGATATCGCGAAGCCTGCCGTAACGGCGATGGAAAAGTTTATTTACTTTGGTGATTTTAGGATTTCTAGCCTCAATTCCAGATACTTTTGCCAGATACAAAGCCTGCCCGCGTAAGCCGGTGAAGAGCAAGGAGTTTTTGAGTAAGCCTCGATTAATGAAGGCTATTCCTGCGGGCGCCCAAGTCTCAGTTTCGCCGCTATGGATGAGCGGCGAGCGAAGCCCGGGTTTTTTTTCAGAGCCACGGATGATAGGCCAGCCGTAATTGGCTCCGGCCTGAATGAGATTAAGCTCATCTCGGCAGCAATCTATAAAAGAAGAAGGCCCATGTTCAGTGGCGAATATGAACCCTTGGGCTATGGCTATGCCTTGAACGTTCCTATGTCCTAAGCTATAAACGTAGGAGTTAGGTCCAAAGGGATTGTCTTTGGGAATACGGCCATCAGGATGTAGCCGCAGAATTTTCCCATTTAAAGAGCCTGCATTTTGGGCTGTTTTAGAACGCAGCCTATCGCCGATGGCCCAAAAAAGTTTGCCATCAGGCGCAAATTTCAACCTGCCACCATTATGAAAGCGTGCCGCTGGAATGCCATCTAAAAGAATTTTTTCCTTACGGCCCAAGCGATAGGGAGTTATGCTTACTTGTTTCGCGCGGATAAGCCGATTATACAGGGTTTTGTTTTTCTTGAAAGTATAGCTTAAGTAAATAAACCCATTTTCTGAAAAATTTGGATCTAAAGCCAATCCCAGCAATCCGCCTTCGCCAATCTCCACAATCTCTGGCAGAGAAAGCCATGGCTTTTGTTGTAGCTTTCCCGAGGGGCTTATCACGCGCACAAGGCCGCCGCGTTCGCTTAAGTAGATAAAACCGTCTGGAGCTAAGGCTATCTGCCATGGCGTGTCTAAGTTGCTAGCTAAGGTGCGAACATGTATTTTTCCTTCTAAGCTTTCTTGACTGAACAAAGAAAAAGGCTGCCCTAGAAAAAAGCCGAAAAAAAGAAAAAGCCAAACCATCGAAATTCGATGGTGCTTGCTAAACCTGCATAAAGAAAATAAAAAAAGCTTTCTTATAAACCTTGTATGAAATAAAAAAGTAAACATAAAAATGATATATTGGAAATATGCCTCGTTAAAAATATTTAGTTACATAATAAAAGTATAATTTTCTATGGATATGGATATGAAAGAGAGGAGGTGCCGGCCTATGAAAGAAATTCTGCATGGCCTTTTTTCTTCGGAAAGGTTTTTCTTATAAAAAGATAAGCTAAAAAGAGAAGCAAACAAAAAGCGATGCCCAGCAACCATTCAATAAGCGATGGCGTGGCGCTTTGGGCGTCATTAGAGCCAGAAGCCTTGCTTGAAATAAAATTAGCCGAGCCGAAGACTGGAAACAAAGTTTCTTCAAGCGCTGCTGGGAGTACGGCAGCAAGATACTCTTGTGGAGGCACTCGTTCTAAGAAAACCTCGTTTTCAAAAACCCAGAGCTTGTCGCCATGGAAAATAGATGGTTTGCTGCTAAGCTGGGCAAGGTCTCTAGCTTGGCTGAAAGCATCATGGTTTTCGATAATCGAAAGTTTCTTAGATCCATGTAAGGCAAAAAGCGATTCGTAAAGCCAAATAAGATGATGGGCATCTGTGTTCTGGGTGAGTTCTTCTTGGCTGAGCAAGGTAATGCAAAGGGCATTTTTGTAGAGGAAAATAACCGGATTACCATCGATGAGCAGCAGGGGGCGTACCAGCTTAGCGCTGCTAGCAGAAAGCTTTAAGTAGCTACGATTTTTAGGATTGGTGGAATTGAAAAAAGTTTCGGCTCGCTGTTGTTCGCTCCAATAAAAACGACTGCGGACGCTGGTATGTTCAAGAGACTCAAAGCGCAGTTCTTGAAGCCCAAGGTCATCTAAGGCTTTAGCTTGTTCAATGAAATCGGCTGTTGGTTCTAGAATAAAAATATGTTTTTTCCCATCGTTACGAAGTGTTAGCCGGCTTTCTCTGGGCAGAAGACTTGGGCTTAAAACAATGATGGTATCACCTTGCCTGCTTAGTGAAAGCTGCTGGGAATTCTCATCGTAGGCGAAGATAGCCTGAATCACCGATGTGGCCTTGGGCGTTCCGCCTAAGGTGCTTAAAGAAATACGGGGATAGACAAAAACGACCTTGCTACGGCGGTGGAAAACGTAATCATCTTTTTTTAAGAGTACGGTTATGGCATTTACGCCTTGCTTATCTAAGAGAAGGTTGATCTTGAAATTTTGCTGAGTAGCTGCCTTGCTGCTGCCATGCGGCGGCTCTTCGCCAGATTCTGAATTCTGCAAGCCTGCCTCTGTTTGAAGAGAGCCAGAGTCTATTTTTGAAAGAAAGACTCGCTTGCCATTCAAGAGCAGCTCTAAGGACACGGGAAGGTGGGTTTGGCTGGGCATAGTAACGTTAAGCGATAAATTTAGCGTTTCACGGATGAAAAAGTTTTTTCTAGCTAGGGTATAATCCTCTACATAGGGAGCTGGGGTTTCTTTAAGAAAGAAAGTGCTGTAGCCAAGTTTTTGAAATTCTTGGGCAAGCGTACTTTCTTTTTGCTGGGCAGATTTTGTTGAATTTGCTTTTTTGCTAAAGTGGTTTTCCTTGAAATCTGAGTACAGAAGCAGGCTTTTCGAGCTTTCTAAGATATTGGGCCTACTCTGCTGCAATCCTAGAATAAGGCTGTCGCTATTCCAAGGCTTAGGATTCACACTTTTGGCAAGAGCATCAAAAAGCCCGATGAAATCTTGGGGTGTTTTAATGCTGATTCGCTGGGGGTCTGATATGGCCGAGAGCCGCTGAAGTTCTATGCTTTGAAAACTTTGTTTAGCTAAGGCATCACTTAGGAAGCTGTGCAGTTTTGAGGGGGAGCGGGGCTCTTGGTCTTTTTGAGTATTACTTTGAGTATCATTTTGAGTATCTTTTTGGGTATAATTTCCATAAAAATACTGCATAGAGGGGCTATCATCAACAAGCACAAGCAAGGAGTCGCTTTCACGGACATGGCTGCTTTTCTGGGGGCCTGCCCAAAGGAGTATGAGAAGGCAGATAAACAGGCTTTCTAAAATAGTTTCTAGCAGTGGTTTTTCGTAACGTATTTGTTTTCGCCGCAAGAGTTTTTCTAAAAAAAAGAGGGTGGGAACCTCCTGCACGCGAGATTCTATGAAATACCGCATGCGCAGAAAAAAAGGTGTAAGCGCAAGAGGCAGCAGCCAAAGGAGCAGGGGGCTAGCAAAAAACATGCTGGTAGTTATGAATTTTGGAAGAAGCCAACAAAGTTTTCAAGTTCATCGCGCTCACGGAAATCGATAAGATGTAACTGGAATTCTTGGGATTTTGCGTAGGCTGATAAGCTATCGTAGTGGCGGCTAACCAGTGTTTTATATTCTTGCATATCTTTTTTATTAAAGAGGAGTTTGCGCCCGCTTTCGCTATCTTTTAGCCAGCGAAGACCGCCAATGAAGCTGAAGTTGCTCAGCCGTTCGTTGAGAAAACAGAGAAAAGATAAGGCTATCTGATTGTTTTTGGCATGTTTGACCAAAGTGGCTAGCTGGCTTTGTTCCATTTGGAAGTCAGAGATAAACAGAATATTATTTATTTCATTTGAGGCTTTGACGGCAGTCATCAATTTTTTCATGTAATTATTTGAACCGAAAGCGTTTTCTTTTGCTATGGCTTTTTGTAAGATGGTAAGCTGGTTTCCGCCTTGGCCTATTTTCCATTGAGCAAGTGTGTTATCGCGTACTATGGCTAAGCCGTAAGGTTCTTTTTTAATATACAAATAATAAAGCAAATATCCCAAGACGCCCTTCACTCGAGTCCATACAGTTTGCCCGCGTTTGCTAAGTTGTTCTTGTCCTAAAAACCCATCTTGCATAGAGGCCGAGCCATCTACAACAATAAGTGTACTGCGTGCTAATTCTGAAGCATATTTTTTTGTGTAAAGCCGTTCACGTCTGGCGTAGATTTTCCAATCTATCCATTTTGTTTCATCACCTAGGCTATAGGCCTTATATTCGTGGAAATTGGCTTTGTTTGCAAAGTTAATATTTGTGCTGGTAATCGAATTCTCTCCCTCAAAACGCAGCAACTTCTCTACGGGCAAAGTTGTTAAAATTCTTTTTGCCTTATTACTTATTTCCATAATCTAGCTTGGCTTGGGGCAGGATGTTTACTCTTTATATTTATTTTCATTCAAATTTATAGTTGCTATGAATTTTTTTGTCAAATTCAAAACTAGAGCAAGGGCAGCAGCTTGTTTGATAATGCCGATATATATTAATATTGCATATTTATTCAGCTCGTTTATAACAATATAACAATAAAAAGAATAAATTTCAAGCAAGGTATTTGGTAAACTTATATTTGGCAAAAGCCTATCTATTTGCCAAATAATTACCAAAGAATTTCAATCAAGGCACT
>JAUXHF010000110.1 GCA_030621685.1 Spirochaetota bacterium | reverse complement strand
TAAGCTTTAAACTGAAAGGGTTTAACACTATATTATTATGGCAGCAACAAAGAAATCTTCTGGTAGAAAAAAGGGCGCGGCGCGTGCTGTTATTAAATTAAAGAGCAGCAAAAGCCCGCATTTTTATTCTACGTATAAAAACAAAAAAAATACGCCTTCTAAACTAGAGATTAAAAAATATGATCCTACTCTACGTAAGCATGTAGTGTATAAAGAAGCGAAGTAAGCCTTCACATTTTTAAGATAAAAGCGTGAAGGCATCAAAACTATATTTATCGAAGTAAAACTTATGTCAAGAGTCTGTAAATTAACGGGCAAGCGGACCCGTTCGGCCAATAATGTCTCGCATGCGAAGAATCGCACCAAACGTAAGCAGAGACCGAACATTATAAAAAAGAAAGTGTATATTCCCTCTTTAGGAAGAAGTGCAACAATTAAAATTTCAACGAAGGCTTTAAAAGCTATTAGCCTAAACGGAATAGAGGCTGTTATGAAAAAAGCTAAATGCCTCCCTAAAGAAATAATAGTAAATAATTAAAAAAGCATAACCTGCCAGCTGCTTCAAGAGGCTTTCTGCTAGCAGAAAGCATTGGCATTCCATTGTTCTTTTTCTCTTATTTTTTAAACTTTAAGACTGTTAAAATATAAACGCAACTCTGTGTTTTTTATGCTTCAGCCTCATCATAGAAGGCAGAAGCTACTTTGGGCATGAAGCTTTGGTTTTTCTTGGTAAAAAGTGCGCTTAGCACGGTCATATTAGCTTTAAGCCTCATAGTTTTAAACTCCTGTAGAAGCCTTGATTATCTGCGGTTTGCCCAGCGTGGCAAAAACATCATGCAGATAGAAAACTTCGGCACCAGCGATGTGAGTTTAAAAGAGCTTGATAAAGTAGAGCTTAGCGGATTTTCCATATCCGACTACCAGCATCCTCTCGTTCAAAAGTACATTTATGACTATGAACGTTATGGCAAAAAAACACTGGAAGCTATCATGAGGCGTTCTAAGATGTATTTGCCTACCATCAAAAGAATATTCAAAGAAAAAAACATCCCCGAAGACCTTGTCTATCTGCCTATTATAGAAAGCGGGTTTAATATTAAAGCGCAATCTTGGGCAGGTGCCACAGGGCTTTGGCAGTTCATCTATGGCACGGGCATACAGTATGACCTGAACGTTAATTACTGGTATGATCAGCGAAAAGATTTATATAAATCTACGTATGCGGCGGCGTATCATCTTCGGTATTTGTATAAAGTCTTCGATAACTGGTTATTGGCCTTGGCCGCTTACAATGCTGGCGCTGGTAAAATAGGCAGGGCGATGAAACGTTATGAGACTAAGAATTTTTGGGAATTAGCCGAGTATCCGTATATTCGAAAGGAAACACGGCATTATCCTGCCAAATTTATTGCAGCTTTGATTATGATAAAAAATAGCGAGCGTTATGGGCTGGACTTAAGCGGGGAAACCGAAGAAGAACCTGTGAAGATGTTGATGATAGAAGATGCTACAGACTTAAAGCTCTTAGCGGAAGCAGCCTCCATGCCGCTTTCGCAGCTGAAAAAATACAATACGGCTCTTTTGCGATGGTCAACGCCGCCCCAGCGTGAGTATCCGCTTTACCTCCCTGCAAACAAATTTGAATCTCTTAAAAAAGCTTTAGCTAAGATTCCTGTAGAACAGCGTGTTACGTTCCGCCGTTATTTTATTTCGATAGGTGAAAATTTAAGCTCTATAGCCAAGAAATTTTCGATACCTATTCATCCTATTGCAGAAATAAATAAGCTGCAATCTTTAGATGACATAAAGGCAGGTCAGTATCTTGTCCTGCCTATTCAAGGCTTAAAAAAAGCCAGCGCCTTAGATGGGCAAATAAAGAAAAGTTCAGGAAAACTTGCTAGCAAGCAAAGCGAGCCTGCCAAAAATGCTTACATATTTCTCTATCTTTGTAGTTCTCAAGATTCACTTTATTCATTGGCACGAAAATTCTCTGTTGATTTACAAGACATTATGCGTTGGAACAATTTGAAACGCCCTGAGCATCTTCGTTCTGGCATGGCCTTAGTCATTAAGATTCCAAAATCTAAAAAAAATAGCTTGTAGAGTAGTCGTTCGGTTTTTAGCTATTTTAGGACTATTTTAGGACTATTATTAGACATAAACAATTAGGCATAAACGAGGCATAAACTTTTTCATAGCATTAAAAAGTAGCGAAACGAGACTGGAGACTGCAGCAATAAACAGATTACAATATAAAAGATGTTATTATCGCAAAAAGTAAAGTTAGATGCGTTATCGCAAAAAGTAAAGTTAGATGCGTATAACATACTAATAGATTATATCGGTGAAGCCATACCTTTAGAAGCTGGTGTAATTTATAACCTAGCTTAGAAGCTAGTTAGTAAAGTAATAATTCCGTCTAAAAGGCTCAATATAATAATTTAACAATTCGATACTTTAGAAGTAGCCTGTAGAAATAAAAATTTTTTATGAACAAAAACCCCTTGCATTCATCGTACCAGCCACAGAAGCATGGGGTATACATGATAAAAATAAAAATACTCTTTTTTTTTATAAGTCTGGGCTTTGCCTTGTTGTTGGGGCGTCTCTTCTTTTTGCAGGTGTTGCAAGGAAATTATTATCAAACGCTTGCTTTGAATAACAGCAAACAAGTTATTAATATAAGCTCACATCGCGGGGAGGTTTATGCTAAGGACGGAGTAGAGAAGATTGTTGAAAATGCGCCTGCCTATTCTTTATATCTGGTACCCAATAACTTTCCTTCAAAACTCAGGCAAACAGAAGTATGGAATACTATGCAGAAGAACATGCTAGAGCGTTTTGATATTGACAGAGAACAGATGGCTAGAGTTCTGCGTAGAGGGAGGCTAAACCCTTATCGTCCTTATTTATTAAAGCCAAACATCAGCCAGAAAGAGCTGCATTATTTAGCGGAAAATCTGGATCAATATCCTGGGCTACTCTACTTGAGCATACCGCTACGTGTTTATCCGGGAAAAGAAAAATACGCCCATGTTACAGGCTATATCCGCCCCATAAGTGCTAGAGAGGTGAAAAAGAAAAAAGACTTGGGCTACTCGGTAATATCCATGGTTGGGAAATTAGGCCTAGAGGCTTATTATGATTTAGAATTACGCGGCAGAGAAGGCTATAAGGTTCAAATTGTTGATGCCCAAAATCAGATGAAAGATGAGATCTTTCCAGAAGATGGCATACCGATAGCCGGCAAAGATATTATTACGACAATAGATTCGCGTATTCAAAACATTGTTTATGAAACACTTGAGGGCTACCCTGGCGGCATTGTTGTAAGCCATGCTAAAACAGGGGAAATCCTTGCCTTACATAGCTATCCTTCCTACGATCCTAATATTTTTCAAAAAAAAATAGATAAGGCCGTGTTTGCGGAATTCTCAGAAAACAAAGAGAAGCCATTTTTTAATAGAGTAACGCAAGGAGAGTATCCGCCAAGTTCTATTTTCAAACTTATTTTGGCTATTACCGCCCTTGATAGATCGGCGATAGATATAGATAAGTTCAGTGTTTATTGTACGGGAGGAGTGCAGATAGGACCTAAATACTTTAAAGGCACAGGCTATCATAGAACGCAAAACGTGTATCAGGCCATTGCTAATTCTTGTAACGTGTATTTTTATCACTTAGGATTAAATTTGGGGCCGCAGCTTATTAGTCACTATGCTCAAAACTACTTTAATTTAGGAAAGCCGCTTGGCATTGATATTCCTTTTGAGAAAGGAGGTCTTATTCCGTCACAGAAATGGAAAATTGAAAATAAGGGAACTTTTTGGTGGGATGGCGATACGGCGAATTTTTCTATTGGCCAGGGCTTTGCCTTAGTTACTATTATGCAAATTCATGCAATAACAGCAGCCATTGCCAATGGAGGAACGGCCTATAAGCCGCATTTGTTAAAGAGTTTCATTTCGCCAGAAACCGATGAGGTGTTTGAAGAGCGTAAGCAAGTGCTTTTTGAGTTGCCTTTTAAAAGATCACAAATAGAAAAAATACGTAAAGCTCTTAGCTATGTAGTGCAGTGGGGTACGGCCTATAGAATCCACAGCAATAAGTTTTCTATTGCTGGGAAAACTGGAACAGCACAAATCTCTTCAAAGGTGAAGCCAACGGCATGGTTTACTGGTTTTGCCCCGTATAAAAAAACTGATAGTGATGATGTGATAGTGGTAACCGTGCTTTTAGAACAAGGAGGGCTTGGCGCGGAGCTGGCGGCTCCTTTTGCTAAGGCTGTTTTCGATGGTATTTTTTTAAATAAAAACCCAAGACTCTCTATTAAAGAGACCTTGCAGCCATGGGCATTGAAGCGGGCTATTTATAAAGACTGGTTAAACCGCCGTAACGAAAAAGAGCTTCCTGAAGGATATTTTAAACCAATATCTGCTATCGAGAAAAAAGAGACAGATGGCTAATAGATGGCTAACTTTGTACTTTGGGTAGTATTTTGGATAGCATTAGGCATGACAAGAAAAAGCAAGGCCTTGCTTTTTTCTGAAGAGAATTTTGCAAGAGTTTTGTAAGAGTTTTTGAAGAGATCATATATTTCATGAATTTGTTAGCAGCAGCGCAGCCCAAAAAACAAAGCGAGAAGGGGAAGGGCTTTTTAAAAATTTTTTATACCTTAGATATTCCGCTGCTCCTTATTGTAGTGGGCTTAGGCACCATAGGCGTTATTTTCTCTTATTCTTCACAAATACAAATTTTTGAAACCGGCGCGATAAATCCTTACAATAGGTATATTAAACAGTTTTTTTATTTGTTAAGTGGACTTATTTTGGTTTGGGGAGTAAGCCTTATTCCCTATAGAAAACTTGCCGAACATTCTCATATTTTTTATATAGGCATTCTTGCTGTGCTTACGTTCACCTTGGTGTTAGGGACGGTGGTAAACCAATCTAGGCGCTGGATAAGTTTGGGGGGCATCAGCCTGCAGCCTTCAGAGTTTGCTAAAATAGTTATTGTTGTGTTCACAGCAAACTATCTTGACAAGCTAAAGCATGGCATGAATCATGTACGAAGTCTTTTCATACTTTGTGCTTTGTTAGCGCCAGTTTTTGGGCTTATTGTTTTGCAGCCAGATCTTGGAACGGCTATAGTTTTCATTCCGGTGGTGATGATTATGGTAGCAACTGTTAACATAAAGCCCTTGTATATTCTCACGCTTCTTAGCATAAGTTTTCTGGTATTGGGCAGTTGTTTTCTTTTGGCCTATAGTGAAAACACAGCCTTTGCCAATGGTGTTTTGCAAGGGGTAAACTATCGCAGAGTACTGTTTTTTTTATTGATAGTCAGTTTGCTTTTTAGCACAACTCTATGGATTTTCAATTTTCGGTTAATGAATAAATTTTTGTTACGGCTGAGTAATGTTTTCACTGTAATAGCCTTTTCCTGCGTACTTACGTACCTTACCTACGATGTCTTGCTCAAAAACTACCAAAAAAAGAGGTTGCTTACGTTCTTTAATCCCTATCAAGATAAATGGGATTTGGGCTACAATGTTATTCAATCGCAGATTACTATTGGCTCGGGGAAAATTTGGGGGAAAGGTTTATTTAAGGGCGTGCAGAGTCAATTAGGGTTTTTGCCCTCAAAGAGCACAGATTTTATTTTCTCTATTATAGCTGAAGAGCTAGGTTTTGTAGGCGCTTGTCTTGTTATTTTGCTGATATTTTCCTTGCTTTTCAGGCTTGCGCAAATAGCCCTGCGTGTCAAAGATTATTTAGGGGGGCTTATGGTTGTCGGGTTTTTGGCCTTATTCTCGATAGAAACCTTTGTCAACATGGGCATGACCTTGGGCTTAGTGCCGGTAACGGGCCTACCCTTGCCATTTTTAAGCTCTGGTGGCTCTACCTTATGGTCATCGCTTATTGTTGTGGGTATAGTTTCTAATATCTATACGCGTAGGTATATCTACAGCTGAACTCTGTTGGCGCATACGATATAGAGTAACTAAACCTTTCTATTTTCCTTTCTATTTTCCTTTCCGTTTTCGCCCAGAGCGGCAGAATATGGTTAGCATGAATTGAAGCGAGCGACTTTGAATATGAATTTCTATACCATCGCCGTTTTCGATTAAGGCATCTGAGACTTTCCGCTTACACTTTATGGGCGTATATGCGTGGTTTAGCCCAAAGGCTCTCGTGCTTTCTTTCGCCCAGAGCGGCAGAAAATGGCTAGCATGTAACTGAAGCGAGCGACTTTGAATATGAATTTCTATACCATCGCTGTTTTGGATTAAGGCGATGAGAGCTACTAACAAAGTTTTTTACGATATCGTTTGCTGGAAGGCGAGGGAAGAGGTGTTTTGTCGCTTTGCAAGACGAATGTCTCGGACAGCTCCTTTGTCGGCGCTTTGAGCAAACAAGGCGTAAGCCTTTAAGGCATCTGAGACTTTCCGCTTACGCTTTATGGGCGTATACGCGTGTTCAGCCCGAGACTCTTGAGCTTTCTTTCGTTCCTTGAGTACAGAATGGCTAACATGTAATTGAATTGAGCGATTTTGAATATCAATTTCTATACTATCGCCGTTTTCGATTAAGGCGATGAGGCCCCCTTGGGCAGCCTCTGGGGAAATATGCCCTATTGAAAGGCCAGAAGTTCCTCCCGAAAAACGCCCA
>JAUXHF010000133.1 GCA_030621685.1 Spirochaetota bacterium | reverse complement strand
CACGGCATTTTGCCTCTGCCCGTGCCAGCCGTAAGTTGCATGCTTTCTATGTTTGCAGCCCCCATAAAAAAAATAAATGAAGAAGTAGGAGAACTAAGTACCCCCACAGGCGTAGCCTTGATACTCGGCTTCTTGCAACAGAATATCAGCGCCTGCAACCTGAAACAAAACAGCCCTGGCATGCCAACCCAGCTTGGCAGAGCAGAAAAAGAAAGACAGCAGCCCCAAGATATAGCTATAAAAAATCCCCAGATAAACCACCAGATAGACCAGCAGATAAACTCTGAGTTTTTTGGCTTCCCAGAAAATAAAAACCTTCGGCTTATCAAATTAGGCCATGGCGCAGGAGCAAAACAAATTCCTAAGCGAGCTAACATCGTTCGCTTGTTTCTGCTTGAAAGCATGGCTCATCAAGAAGCAAATATGGCTCATCAAGAAGCTACTGTGAAGACCTTTAGCGAGGAACTTAGGCAAAGATATGCTAGCAAGAAAGATACACTGGAAAAGCCTAGTAACCCCTCTGGGGCAGATGCTTTAGCGCATGACGGGGCAGATGCTTTAGAGCATGATGAAATAATCGAGATACGAAGCATATTAGATGATGCTAGCGGCGAACATCTTTCGCTATTAATGGATATTCTATTTGGGGCAGGCGCCTTAGATGTCTCTTTTCAAGCTACGATAATGAAGCATTCAAGGCCGGCTATTACCATTAGCATTCTTACAAAACCAGAGCAGGCTAAAAGCCTTGGCGATACCCTGCTTACTCATTCGCCGGCTATTGGTTATAGATATCAGAAACTACAGCGCCGTAAGTTACCACGGCGCATAGAATCTTTAGCGTATAAAGGGCTTCGCATGCTTATTAAAATAGTAGATCTGCCCGGCGGCTCCCAGCGGCTTAAAGTTGAAAATTCTTCGCTTAAACAAGCCATAGCCGTATTCGGTTTACCCGCTAAAGAAATTGAAGATGCTGTTATACAAGCCTGGCATGCTAAATAGCAACCCAGCTAAAGGTTTCCATGGTCTTTACAAAAATTCATTTTGCGAAAAAGAGGACAGGCTCTGCTCCGCTTGGCTGCATAAAAAGTTTCTGCCCCAAAGCGAAAGGCAGGGGCAGAAAATCAGCAGCCGGGCGACCCCCTGCCAGTAGAGGTAGCGGCTTTAGCCTAACCCAGAAAAGAAAAGCAAGAAAAAAATGGAGTTCCTTAGGAAAGACCGGGCTTTTCTTCGGGAGTTTTAATCCTATTCACTATGGCCATCTTCAGCTAGCCCTAGCGGCCATTAAAAACGCCGCCTTAAAAAACGTACTTTTCGTGCTTTCCCCGCAAAGCCCATTTAAACGCAACAAGGCAGCTATCAAGCTAGCCTCGTTTGAGGATAGGGCTGCCATGATAAATTTGGCCATTCAAGATACTCCTTACGCCCAATACTCCATGTCTTTGGTAGATTGGGAAAAAAAAATGCCCCTGCCAAGCTATACGCATAGAACATTGAAAAAGTTTCTTTACTATCGCCCGGTAGCTGCAGGCTATGCCCAGAATTTTAGAACGAGGCAACGTTACTTGCTGCTTGCCGGCCAAGATATTGTAGATGAACTGCCTGCTTGGAAAAATTCCTTGTGGATTAGCCAAAATTTCAGCTTCCTCATTTACCCGCGAGCCTCTCAATCACAAACAAAAAGCCCTAGCTTAGAAAAAAATACCTTACAGCCTAAAATACTGAGGTCAAGCCAGCTACTAGAGCCAAGCGCAAAGGCCATCCGCAATCTTTACTCCCAAAGAAAAAACATCTTGACAAGCAAAGCAGACAAACTTTTTCTTGAACAAAAACTTCTTTTGTACCTTAGCCCGTCTGTATTGAGCTATATTGACGAGCATGAAATTTACTAAAGCAAAGGCATAAGCCTTCTCCATCACAGCACTTCAGAAATATGACACCAAAGACATTAGAAAAAAACGACTCTGATAAACAAATACGGCTAGGAAACTTTCAAATTATATTATGTTTTTCGCTTTGGGGATTTCTCCCGCTTTATTTCAAATTAATCAAGTCTATTGATGTGGTTGAGGTTCTGCTGTATCGAATTTGCTTCTCCTTTCTCTTCATGTTGCTTCTCATTTTGTTGCAAAAACAGTTTGGCGAATTTTTGCTTTTGCTTAAAGATAAAAAAAACATCTTAAAACTGACGGTAAGCTCTGCGCTGATGATAGCTAACTGGGGTATTTTTATTTTTGCTGTACTAACAAACAGGGTTATTGAAACCTCTTTTGGTTATTTCATATCGCCGCTTTTTAGTATAATTTTCTCACGTGTTTTTCTAAGCGAGAGTCTAACTAAGCTACAAAAAGTAGCTATAGCCTTGGTCATACTAGCCATAGCCATTAAGGCCTTGAACATTACAGCTTTCCCATGGATTTCCTTGCTGGTCGCCGTATCCTTTAGCCTATATGGCCTATACAAAAAGAAGCTTCACATGCCAGCGCTCCCTTCATTCACCTTAGAAATGGGCATTTTTACGCTACCTGCCTTGTTGCTTTTAGCGCTAAACTTCTCTGAAAACATGGCCTTTCAGCAGCCTGCTCTCACTCAGTTTTACCTTCTCCTTATTGGCGTGGTCTCCTGCATTCCGCTAGCTTTGTTTAACAGTGGTGTAAAGAAGATAAAACTTTCTCACACGGCGTTTTTTCAATACATAACACCAAGCATTTCTTTTTTAACCTCGATATTTATATTTAAAGAGGTTTTTAGCTTCTACGATTTCATCGCCTTTTCGCTCATATGGATCTCCATTATCCTTTCAACCATCAAAGGCAAAAAAGGCAGAAATACTTTGGAAAACACTGCCAAAAAATACCTCGATATTCCAGCAGTTTAAAGCAGCTTAAAGCAACCCTTCCGATGAAAAGCAGCTTGCATCATATAACAGAGGCCTGCCTTATATAAGCTAGATAAGCTAGGTAAGCTAGCGTAACGTAGAGCAGCATTTATTTTTTAAAAACTCTTAAACGAGTAAAGGCAAAAATACTTTGGGAAACACTGCCAAAAAATGCCTCAATATTCCAGCAGCTTAAAGCAGCTTAAAGCAGCTCTTCCGATGAAAAGCAGCTTGCATCATATAACAGAAGCCAGCCTTACTAACATTACCAGCATTACCAGCATTATGTAAGCTAGCGTAACGTAGAGCAAGCCTCCGCTTTTGCAACCCTTCCGCTTTTTAATAAAAAAAACAAGCGAGGTCTTATCTTAATCCTCGCTTACAATACTTTGCAAGGAGGCACCGATAATACTTGCTTCCACAACTTTTTCGCCATCTCGGAGATTCATCAGCTTCACGCCCTGAGCGCCGCGCTTGAAAAGGCTAATGGCATCACTATGAATCCGAACCACCTTGCCAGCAGAGCTAGTGAATAAGACCTCATCGCCGGGAAAAACGCGAAGTACAGTTTTCACGACACCAGCTTTGCTGTCACGTTTCATGTAAATCATGCCCTTTCCGCCACGGCCCTTCGTTGAGAATTCACCAAAGGAAAACTTCTTGCCAACACCCCTTTCGCTACAGCAAAGAAGCAGAGATTTCTCATCCACTTTTAATAAGGCTATAATTTCATCGTCTTTTTTTAACTTCATGCCAATAACACCACTAGCCGCTCGCCCCATCTTACGAATTCTCGCCGCCGAGGTTCGCAGGCAAAGGCCTTGCTTCGTGAAAATCATAACCTCATCACTATCGCCAGATACTTCTACCACGCCAATAGCCTCATCGGCAGATAAGCGGCCCAGGCCGGCTTTCCCCTCACGCTCTGCTGCAAGGCCCACCGCACGAATGCCACGGCGCTTAGCATTGATAAGCGAGGTCTGCTGTAGCCGCTTCACCTTGCCCTGACGCGTAGCTATAATAAAGTATTTCGTATCACTAAGCTCAATAAAAGGTAGAATAGCCGTAACTTTTTCATTGGCTGCCAAATCAAAAAAGTTTTTTATATGCATCCCCTTAGAAATCCTAGAAGCCGAAGGTATAACATAGGCCTTCAAATAATAAGCCTTACCAAGATTAGAAACAAAGAGCAAAGTATCATGCGTGCTCACCGGCACCAAATGCGAAAGGAAGTCATCTTCATGGCTTTGGTTCGTGCCACGAATACCCATGCCGCCCCTGCCTTGCAAAGAATAGGTATCCAGCGGAAGCCGCTTAATATAACCAGAATAAGTAAGCGAAACAACTACTTCACCTTTTTGAATAAGGTCTTCTTCTAAAACATCTCCTAGTTCTTCAAGCACCACTTCGCTGCGCCGCTCATCGCCATAGGCTTCCGATATTCGTGTCATATCATCGGCAATGCTCTGATATATTTTTTCACGGTTGGCTAAGAGGTCTTCAAACTTCGCTATGGCCTCCTTAAGTGTTTTCATTTCCGCTGTAAGTTTTTCTTGCTCTAAGCCCACCAAACGAGACAGACGCATGTCTAAGACAGCCTCGGCCTGGCGCTTACTGAAATTAAAACTAGCCATGAGAGCATGCATGGCTAGCTCTACGTTTTTGCTTTTTTTAATGACCCTTATAACTTCATCTATATTCGGCAGAGCAATGTCCAAAAAGCCCTCAACAATGTGCAGCCTAGCCAAAGCCTTTTTTAAATCGTAGGTAATACGCCGCAGCAATACCGTATAGCGATGCTCCACAAAGTAATGGATGAAATCATGAAGGTTTACTGTGCGCGGCGCGCCGCCCACTAAGGCTACCGCGTTTACGCTGTAGTTTATCTCTAAAGAAGTATGCTTGTACAAAAGATTCAACACCGTTTTCGCTATGGCAGAACTTTTAAGTTCGATGACCACACGCATGCCCTTTCTATCAGATTCATCGCGTATCTCTGAAGGACCTTGGATGTTTCCCATTTTCACAAGCTGGGCAATTTTTTTAATCATCTCTGCCTTGTTCACCTGATAGGGTATTTCAGTGATGATAATCGCCTCGCTATTTTTCTTATAGGGTTCTATGCTGGCCCTTCCCCGAAGATGAAAACTTCCGCGGCCTGTTTCATAAACTTTTCTTATTCCGCCCTGGCCATAAATAATGCCTCCCGTAGGGAAATCTGGAGCTTGCACGTACTTCATTAAGTCTGAGGAGGTTAGGCTTTGTTTTTCAATATGTGTGCTTTGAATAAAATATCGCACCGTGGCGCATATTTCTTTCAAGTTATGCGGAGGTATATTCGTAGCCATGCCCACCGCAATTCCCGAAGAGCCGTTTATTAACAAATTTGGAATCGCTGCCGTTAGCACGGTAGGCTCCATCTTCGTATCATCGAATGTGGCTACCATGTCTACCGTGTTTTTCCCTAAGTCGGCTACCATCTCTTCGGTGATTTTTGAAAGCCTAGCTTCGGTGTATCTATAGGCGGCAGCTTTATCGCCATCTACCGACCCAAAGTTACCCTGCCCCGTAATTAACGGATAGCGTAAAGAGAAATTCTGCGCCAAACGTACCAACGACTCGTAAATGGCCATATCGCCATGGGGATGGAAGTTAGAGATAACCTGCCCCACCACTGTAGCGCATTTTTTAAAGGGCCTGTTATAGTTAAGCCCTAGCCCGTTCATCACAAATAAAATTCTGCGATGAACCGGCTTTAAGCCATCACGAATGTCGGGCAAAGCCCGCGCGACAATAACCGACATCGCATAGTTTAAATATGAGGTTTTAAGCTCCTCGGTAACCGATCTTTCAATGACTTCTTCTGCCACAATTTCTTCCTTCTCTTCTTTTAAAAATACTTTTAATATTTAATTATTCTATATGTTTTTAAGCCTTAACATTAA
>JAUXHF010000254.1 GCA_030621685.1 Spirochaetota bacterium | reverse complement strand
AAAAGAAACCTAAGTTTTGGCCTAAGAGTTATTTTGAAAAGAAGTTTTAAAACAAACTTTTCATGTATTCACGATTCATTCGAGCAATGTTCTCGATGGAGATGCTCTTAGGACAAGCTACTTCACATTCACTTTCATTGCTACAGCCGCCAAAGCGTTCTTGCTCCATAGCCGTAACAAGAGCATAGGCACGCTCTTTTGCTTCGATGGCACCCTGGGGAAGCAGAGAGAGATGGCTGATTTTTGCGGATGTAAACAGAGAAGCCGAGGCATTTTTACAACTAGCCACGCAGGCGCCACAGCCGATGTAGGCTGCAGCTTCAAAAGCATCATCAGCATTTTCTTTGCGTATAGCAATACTGTTCGCTTCAGGCGCCGAGCCCGTCCGGCTACTAATGTAGCCGCCGGCTTGCATAATCCTATCAAAAGAAGTTCTATCAACAACAAGGTCGCGCAGGATGGGAAAGGCTCTAGCACGCCATGGTTCAATGATGATGGTATCGCCATCGTTAAAAAAGCGCATGTGTAATTGGCAAACGGTGGTGTTTTTCATGCCGCCATGGGGCTTGCCGTTAATCATCATGCCGCAGCTTCCGCAAATACCTTCGCGGCAATCATGATCAAAACATACTGGCTCTAGGCCCTTGCTTTCTAAGTCTTCATTAAGGATATCAAGCATCTCGAGAAAAGAAATATGTCGGCTTATATCACTTACTTTATATTCTTTAAATTCTCCTTTTTGCTTGTTATTTTTCTGTCGCCATATTTTAAGATTTAAATTCAGACTATCGCTTGTGGCTTTCATGAACTTTTTCCTTTCGTTTTTCTAAGAGAAGTGTTTATTTGCTTAATAAGTTTTTTATGAGTGCGGGTATGGATGAACGTATTGCAGAGCAGAGCTAGGGCAGCTGTATTTTTATGAATAAGATATGCATTATTTATAGCTACGCTGGCTGAGTTTAACATTTTCGAATTCCAGCTTTTCTTGATGAAGCTGGGGTTGAGAAGTATCACCGGCATATTTCCAGCAGCTTACATGGCTAAAGTTTTTATCATCGCGCCTAGCCTCGTTATCAGGAGTTTGATGTTCTTCTCGAAAGTGTCCGCCGCAAGATTCTTCACGTTTTAGGGCATCAAGGATCATGATATCAGCGAATTCGAGGTAATCGGCAACACGGCCGGCTCGCTCAAGCGAGATGTTAAGGTCTTTGGCATCGCCGGGAAGCGAAAGTTCTTGCCAAAACTCGTCACGAATTTTCTTTGTTTCCTCAAGAGCTTTTTTAAGCCCTGCGGCATTACGTGACATGCCGCAGTAGCCCCAAGTTACCTTGCCCAGCTTGCGATGAAAGTAATCGGGAGACTTGTTGCCTTTTATTGAAAAAAGTTTTTTAATGTTTTGCGTGACCTGATTTTCAATTTCAGAAAAGTTTTCATGACGGTGGGTAACGTCTTCTAATTTTGTGCTGGCTAAATAATTCCCGAGTGTGTAGGGTATAATGAAATAGCCATCGGCAAGGCCTTGCATCAAGGCTGAAGCGCCCAGGCGGTTTGCGCCATGGTCAGAGAAGTTAGCTTCGCCCAACACGAAAAGCCCTGGGGTATTGCTCATAAGATTGTAATCCACCCAAAGACCGCCCATGGTGTAATGCACGGCGGGGTAGATTCGCATGGGGCTGCTGTAGGGATCATCGCCTGTTATGCGCTGATACATTTCGAAGAGGTTGCCATATTTGCTACGAATAGCCTGTTCTCCATCACGCCGTAAAGGGTCTTGGAAATCTAAATATACGGCTAGTTTTGTTTCGCCAACACCTAATCCTTTGTCGCACATTTCTTTGGCTTTTCGGGAGGCGACATCGCGTGGCACAAGGTTTCCAAAACTAGGGTAGAGGCGTTCAAGATAATAATCTCGCTCATGCTCTGGTATTTCATGCGGGGGCCTGGTTTCTTGTTGTTTTTTGGGTACCCAAACGCGACCATCGTTGCGTAGCGACTCGCTCATCAGCGTGAGTTTTGATTGGAAGTCTCCAGAGACGGGTATGCAGGTGGGGTGGATTTGGGTAAAGCAGGGGTTGGCAAACAAGGCTCCTCGTTTATAGGCCCGGTACGAGGCTGTAACGTTTGATGCCATGGCATTGGTTGATAGATAGAAAACGTTGCCATAGCCGCCGGTGCAAAGCAGCACGGCATGGGCATCATGGCGCTCCAGGCTACCCGTTTTCAGGCAGCGGGCAAGGATGCCGCGTGCTTTGCCATTTACCAAAACTAAATCTAGCATTTCGCGCTGCACATGCATAATTACGTTGCCTTGGGCTATTTCTTTATTTAAAGCTGCATAAGCGCCTAGCAAAAGCTGCTGTCCGGTTTGGCCCCTAGCGTAAAAAGTTCTTGATACCTGAGTGCCGCCAAAAGATCGATTGGCTAATAAGCCGCTATACTCTCGGGCGAAGGGTACGCCTTGCGAGACGCAGTGATCGATAATGTTTACTGATACTTCGGCAAGCCGATGCACGTTCGCTTCACGAGAGCGGTAGTCGCCTCCCTTAATGGTATCGTAAAAAAGGCGGCGAATGCTGTCGCCATCGTTTTGATAATTTTTTGCTGCATTAATGCCACCTTGGGCAGCTATAGAATGCGCTCGCCTGGGCGATTCATGTATACAGAAAACCTCTACATGATAGCCTTGCTCGGCTAGCGTAGCTGCTGCCGAAGCTCCAGCTAATCCGGTT
>JAUXHF010000389.1 GCA_030621685.1 Spirochaetota bacterium | reverse complement strand
CCAAAGGTTCATCCCTTCGGTTTTTTCTTCGGGAGTGGATTCAGCCATTTTGGCCATTGCACTCGTATTTGAATTATAAAATACAATAAATTTTTTCATAAAGACCTCTGTTTAGGTATGCACTTTTAGGTATGCACTTTTTTGTTTTCCCCATTACTTTGAGGGCCTCCATTCTACCATGAAAATTAGTTTTGTGCTAATTTCTGTAGCTATTTGGTAGTAATTTGGCAGGTAGTCTCCCAGTAGTTTACTCAGTTTGAATCCCTAAGGTAAAGGGCTTAGCTTATTGCTTGGGGCTGGGGCTATTGGTTTTATCAAGCTGGTTTTTCGCTAATATCATATTAACCTAACTATTGAAGTAGATTAATATTTAGTTTTGGCTTCTTATTTCTTCAAACAAGATATATTTTACGGAGGACAAAACTTTGCTCATCCTTTGAATTCCTTTAATTTTCTTTGAAATATGCATTACAATATTGGAGGAATTAAAGAAATATCGAAGTTTTCTACATATAAAAAGGATGGACATGGTTTCTTATTTAGTAAAACAAAGCAGCTTACGAACTATGTTTTCGCGAGCTTTATCAGACATGTATGCCAAAGAGGTGCCGCTTTACGGGAAATTTCTAAATATTGTAGATGCTCGCAATAAGGAAGTTGTTTCCGAAAAACAGGGATTTCTGGAAAAGCAAGGACTAAGTTTATCTAGAATCAGCGAAGAGAAACATGGCGCTATTAGGCTGGGCTGTGCTGAAGAGCTTCGTGGCATCGCCGCCATGTTCTCGGTGATGGGCATGTATCCGGTGGGCTACTACGATTTAACCGAGCGCGGCCTGCCCGTGCATTCAACAGCCTTTCGCCCCATAGATGGATTTGAGCTGGCTACCAATCCTTTCCGCGTGTTTACCTCTTTGCTACGGATAGACATGCTGCCTCTTGAAATACAGGTTTTGGCAAAAGCTCTTCTTTCAAAAAGAAAGATTATTACGAAGCGGCTAGAACAGCTTATTGCGG
>JAUXHF010000143.1 GCA_030621685.1 Spirochaetota bacterium | reverse complement strand
AGCTCTATGCATAAAAATATTTATATTAAATTTCACCCAGAAGAAAAAATATCTACCTCAAGTTTGAGAACCGAAAAACTAGAGCTACTTAACAAACTAAATATAAAATTTAATATTATGCATAATGACGTTCCCTTAGAACAAATATTTCTTCAAAAAA
This sequence comes from Spirochaetota bacterium, assembly GCA_030621685.1. GTDB lineage: Bacteria > Spirochaetota > UBA12135 > COTS27 > COTS27 > JAUXHF01. The sequence goes on along the minus strand of JAUXHF010000143.1, from coordinate 5,286 downwards.
AAAAATATTACATCATTGGGCTTGTTTCTTCAGCCCTTATGTATGCAGGCATACTTAATAAATATCATGAGGTAGTTTCTTTTCAAAGCTGCCTTGATGAAAGCATTATATCGGAAAGGGTTAATTCAGAATTTAAAGAAATAGAGAAATATTTTTTCAAATATGTCAAAGATTATAGCTTAATAGCAAACAAAAAACTTGCTAACAAGAAACCATGAAACATGTTTTTTTTATAGGGTCGCATACACTTTTTTATACCGCCATTTCAATAAAAAAATATTACAAAATTAAAGATAAAGATATACTCTTTATCACAAGACTACGTTACAAAAATCCTCTTAACAATATAAAAAGTATTTCTATCAATTCAATAGTACCCGTAAATGAAAAAGATGAAGAAGCCATGGGCATCATGGGATTCTTTAAACCTTATACTAGATCTTTTTACTTTTTAAAAATAAAAAAATGGATACAGCATAACATTGCTAGTAGCTTTTACTTTTATTCAAATTATTTTTGCACTTTTACAAGACTAATCGCCCCCCAGATTCTTTGTAAAGAGATTCGTTTTATTGAAGAGGGCATGCTCTGCTATGGCACGCATGCTTTAGCTAAAAAATATTTTTTCAAAAAATATTTTGCAAGACGTTTTGAGGTTATTAATTTATTGTCTTGGGGAGGCCTTTCAATATTCCAAAGACAAGGCGATATTCCTGAGCAAACAACTAGAAAAGCTTACGGCTTCCATGAAAAATCATTTTCAAAAAGCTCAGGAGTGCAGCCTGTTATTATACCCTTTTATAAAGAAAAAAAAATAAAGATAACGTTTAAAACGCCTTCACCAGGAAGCTGTATTATTGTAGTTGGCAGAGAAGAAAGTAGATTTAAATATTTACCAAATAATACGGTATATTTTGATGCCATAGAAACTGTTTGGAATAAAACTTTACTTTATGCATCAAAGTTTAAAAAAATATATATAAAGTTCCATCCGAACGCAGAGGAAACATCTGTTTCATACTATAAAAAAATTATTAAAAAACTAAATATAAAACCAATACTCATTCATGCTGATATTTCCCTAGAACAAGTATTTTCTCTCGGCAAAGGTTATAGTGTTTTAGGCTCTCAATCTTCCATCTTATTTTATGCAAGAATTCTCAATTCATCACATAGAGCCATATCTTTTGATGCTTTTTTTGATATACACCTTAAGGAAAAATATAAAACCTTCGATTACTTGGCAGAAATAAATAAAGAAGCTTTCAGGTCACTCTTTAATAAGGAAGTCTTCTACTCACTGGTAGAAGACGCCTCACAACTAAAGTTTTTAAATAAAGCAAATTCAAATACAAGACATTATAGCTAGCTGCCTTATTTTATTTAATACTATTCGATATACTTATAGCCATCTTTTAAAAAAATGAAACACCTTTTTCTTGTCCACTCTCACATAACTTTTTACATGGCCTTGTCTGTAATAAAACGCCTCGCCCTAAGTAGCGAATCTACAGTTTTTGTATTTGGCGGAAATTATAAAAACCTTTTCCATAAAAATATAAGCGGCTACTCATTAGACGCTATACAAACTACCTTTTCTTTGAAAAAACAAATAGCAAAACCTGTTTATAAGTTTTTAAATAAAGCTTTACTGAGCTTTAAAGTACGCTCTTGGGTTAAGCAGAAAATAGGCCGTTCATTTATTTTATATACCACCTACTTTCATTTGACGGCTCGTTTGCTTCATTCGCATCAGCTCTGCAAAGAAGTTTGTTTTATTGAAGAAGGTACGCTTAACTACCAAGACATCAGCCAAAATACAAAACCTTTTATTTTCAAAGTTTTTGGTCGCTTGTTGTTTTGGGGTAAGCTAAATAACTTTCAACTCACTTCAGATAAAAAAAATGTATATCCTCGAAAAGCCTATGCCGTTCATAGCAAAGCCTTCAGCGCCATACCCGGCGTAAAAACTATAGCTATCCCATTCTTCAAAGAGCCGAGGAAGCTGCTACAGCTTCCTCCAGCAAAAAGCTGCATAATTGTCCTTGGCAACGAAGGCTTCTCTGACTCGCGCTCTGATGCCGCTTATTATACCGCTGAGCTAACAAAAATTTGGATACGCCTATTTGAATTTGCCTCTCACTATAAGAACATCTATTTGAAAACACATCACTTTCAAAAAGAGGCCATTAGCAAAATTCAAAAAAAACTCCTACAAGAATTAAAACTTAAGGTTCAATTTATCCCATCTGATTTCCCACTGGAACAAGCCTTCATTCATGGGAAAAACTATACTGTTATAGGCATACATTCTTCCTTATTGATGTATGCTCGCATTCTTAACCCAAAGAACACCGTTATATCTTTTGCCAATTGTTTTAGCAAAATTATAAAACCAAGTGATTACTTTTTTTCTTTTTCAAAAGAAAAAAAATCTTTTTTTTCTTTTGTTGATGACATAGAAAAAATAGTATCGTAAAATATATAAAAAATCAGATATTTCCCCGCTAAAAAAATGCTCCTTTGAAAATACTACTTTTCCAATACCTAATAACCTAGATGCTTGCCTTAACTTGCCTTAAGGTAGCTTACCCAGACCACATGTCCTTTCCAAGCGATTTTGCCATACCCAAACACAGAAAAGATTTATTATAAAAAAAATTTTCAACAATCTTTCTTTTGAAAAAAATAGTCTTCCTTACCAGTACACGCGCCGATTTTGGCAAGCTAAAAGCCCTCATCAAACAATGCGAGAGCTCTGCTGCCTTAGAGCCATTTATCTTTGCTACCGGCATGCATCTGCATAAGGCCTATGGCTATACTTTGCGGGAAATAGAAAAAAGCAATTTTAAGAATATCCACCCTTTCATCAATCAAAGCTCTGAAGAGCATATGGATATAACTTTGGCAAAAACGATACAGGGGCTATCGGATTATGTAAAAGAAAGAAGACCTGACCTCATCGTAGTGCACGGCGATAGAGTGGAAACTTTAGCCGGCGCCATTGTGGGCGCCTTAAATAACATTCGCACCGCCCATATTGAAGGCGGCGAGGTATCTGGCACCGTTGATGAACTCATTCGCCATTCGGTTAGCAAACTAAGCCATATTCATTTTGTGGCTAACCAGCTTGCTCGCAAACGATTGCTACAGATGGGCGAAGATTCAAAAAGAATTTTTGTCATTGGCTCGCCGGATATCGATATCATGACGTCTGGAAACCTCCCCGATATTCACACTGTGAAAAAGCATTACAATATTACTTTTCAAAAATATGCCTTGCTCATTTTCCATCCTGTTACTACAGAAATTTCAAAAACACAAGAAAATGCCGAATCTCTTACAGCTGCTCTGCTAAAGAGTCATAAAAACTATATTATCATCCATTCTAATAATGATATGGGACATAGTATTATTGGCAAAGTTTTCGAGAAGCTCAACACTGAAAAACGCTTCAAGAAATTTCCATCTATTCGCTTTGAGTATTTTCTAACCCTCTTGAAACATGCCCAGTTCATTATTGGGAATTCCAGTTGTGGCATTCGAGAGGCCCCGGTTTACGGCATACCCAGTATCAATATTGGTAGCCGGCAGCAAGGTCGTGCCAGCTTGCCCAGCATTCTGCATGTTGAATATAATCTAACTGATATCCTTAAAGCTATTAACAAAACTGAAAAATCAAAGCATGCCCCATCGTCATTTTTCGGCAAAGGAAACAGCTCTAAGCTGTTTTTGGATACTGTTTCTGATGCCAGTTTTTGGAAGCTCGCCGTACAGAAAATTTTTATTGACTCCAGTCAAGATTAAAAGCAGTTTTCCCAAACACTTTCTATGCCTGCCTAAGAAACTGTTCCATCATACCAGAATCTGTGTTCAAAATAACCCTTCGCTAAATAATTTTAATTAACCTAACTTAATATATACAATAGGCTTCCACAAGGTTAAAAAGCTCAACAAGGGCAGGGCAAGGGCATTTTCATCTGCAAGCAAACTTAAGTATGTTTTTTCAAAAAAATATTTTTATTCATACCCTCGTCTCTATAAAGTATAAAGAGTGTTACTCTACTACTATAACGCTGCGCGTGCAACTGTTAAAAAATAAAAAGCTATGCTACCTAGAGAACAATTTTATTTTTTAACAACATTTATAGTATAATGAGTTCAGTGTTACGTAAAACGTAAAGGAATATAAGAATTATGGCCGATACCAGTGTTTTGCGAAAAGGCTTAGCAATCAAATTTGAAAATAAGCTTTGTCAAGTAATGAGTGTTTTCTTTGTGAGTCCGGGCAAAGGATCGGCCTTCTATAAAACAAGGCTCAAAGAAATTTCCAGCGGCAAGCAGTTTGAGAACACTTTCAAATCTGGAGAAAATTTAGAACTAGTAGATATGGAAAGAAAAAATGCTTCTTTCCTCTATCGCGATGGAAGCAAGCTCTTTTTCATGGAAAACGATACCTATGAACAACATGAGCTAGAAGAAGAAGAAATTGATGCTGGTCTCATCAAATTCCTAACAGAAGAAGCTAAGGTTATACTGTTATTCGTTGAAGATAACTTCGTATCCATGAGTTTTGTAAAATCTAAAATGGCCTTTAAGGTGACCGATGCGCCTCCAGCGATAAAAGGTGATACTGTCTCTAACGTTTATAGAGCCGTAACAATTGAAACAGGTGCTGCCGTACAGGCTCCGCTATTCATCAAAACAGGGGATGTTATCATTGTAAATGTCGAGACCGGCGAATACGCTGAACGACAAAAATAGCGGCTAAACAAGCTCAATTAAACGCTATCAAAAAACGCCCGGGCTGAGCAAATGCTAATTCACAGAAATTCAGCCAATCTAACAAATAGGCGAAGCAGGCAGCGAAACAAGCTAAAACAATTTTTTGGCCGTATAAAAAAGAAGCGACAACACATTCTTATTGTTGGCTTCAGCCCGCGCACTGGGCTAGCCACCGCCAAAATATTTTCCCAATATGGCATCCATTACTCCATTAGCGAGCAAAGCGTAGCTAGCCCTTCCCAAATACAGCAGCTAAAAAGACTGCATGCCCATGCCACTCCTCCGCAAAGAGTTTTCATCGGCAAAAAACAAAGCCCAGCGCAGCTAAAAGGCATCACTGATATAATACTCTCTCCCGGTGTTCCCAGAACCCATAGCTTGCTGCATGCCGCCAAAGAACAAGGTATTGTTATTTGGAATGATATCGATTTTTTTTACCCCCTGCTTAAAAACAAGAAAATAATTGCCGTGACCGGCACCGATGGCAAAACAAGTAGCGTG
>JAUXHF010000135.1 GCA_030621685.1 Spirochaetota bacterium | reverse complement strand
CAAAGAGAATGAATAGTGCGCCCACGCCTAAGGTCGCCTACCATCATGATGCGCAGGCCATCTACTTGTTTAAAAGATTTACGAAGCGTGAAAATATCTAACAGCGCCTGCGTGGGATGTTCATAACTGCTGGACCCGGCATTGATAAGCGGAATGCTGCGGCGGCTGTTATTGAGAACCCACACAGCTTTTTCAGCAAAATGTTGCTGATGATGCCGCATAATAATTAAATCGAAATAGCTGGAGAACGTGCGAATGGTGTCTTCAAAAGTCTCTCCCTTCATTTCTGATGAGGTGTTGGGGTCTCGAACATCAAAGTAGCTTATTCCCAGCGTTTGGCAGGCGGTGGCAAATGAAAGAAAGGTGCGAGTTGAGGGTTGCGAAAAATACAGCATGGCTTTCGTATTCGAAAGCAGATTGGAAAGCCATTTTTTGCCCTCTCGGGTTTTGGCGATAATTCGTATTTTGTTTGTGAGTATATAGTTTTCATCCAAAAACTCTCGCGTGAACTGCGCTGCCGATAAGACATCGAAAAGCCTATTATCTTTGGTGAAAAACTCTTGTTTCTGCGATGTAGTGAGTGATGAAAAAGCTTCCCAGCTACTATCCGCTTGCTTTGCCCCTAAGGGCTGTTGTGCCTGTTTTTCAGGGTCTGTATTGAAAGATGATTTTACAGGCAAATATTTATTCCTTTTATAGGCTTCAAACATGGAAAATTAGGGAAAATTAGAGCTATTCGGAATTGGAGAAGGCTATTTTCTAATTATTTTTTAGGCTAAGATTTTTAATGTTTAATATTTTGTATTCGATAGCTTGGTTGCCCTAAAGTAAATATGGCAGAACCTATGTTTCAATATTATAATATAAGAGTTTCAGTGGCTGTTATAATTTATGTTAGCGAATATCTATACCGAATATGTTTTGTAGATATTTGCGAGAATGAATGAGAATGAGTGAAAGTTTTTATCTACTTCTTATCTCGTCTTAGTGAAATTGCTGTATAAAGTTACTGTATAAAAGGCATTTGTTAGGCTTACGAGTTATCTTAGTAAGAATTTAGTAAGAATTTAGTAGGAATTCTTATGAAATACTTTTTGCTACAGGTGCGGTGGCATTATTTACAGCTACTCTTATTATTATTGAGTCTAAATTACGAGGCCTACTATTAAGATAAGGGGAGAAGGAGAGAAAAATGCAGAAGAGTATGCAAAGATATTTTAAAAACAGGCCGAGAAAATATGCTAAGTGCTTGGTTACACTGCTGATATGCTTTTGCTTGGGGGGGCAATATGCTAACGCAGAGTTGTTAACAAAGGAAAAGAAGCTAGCTACCCAGCCGCTTCTTTTTTATAGCGAAAGAGCCGATGTCCAAACGTTTATTGGTTTTATGGTGGAACGCCATAATTTTGATAGGCAAGAACTTCTTAATCTTTTTTCTGAAGTGGAAATTCGCCAGAAAACAACGAAAAAAATGCAGAAACTTACGGCTAGAAAGCTGCAAATACCAGAAACTTGGTGGTCATATCGTCAGCGTTTTGTTACAGAAGGTCGAATTCAAAGAGGGCTGGTGTTTGCGAATAAATATAAAAAGTTTTTACGCAAAGTATCAAATATTTATAAGGTGCCGTTAAAGATTATTGTAGCCACCGTAGGCATGGAAACATACTATGGATTTAATACTGGTCGCCATAATGTTTTCAATTCCTTAGTTATCTTAGCCTTTGATGGGAAAAGACGCAAGAGTTTTTATACCCATGAGTTAGAATCTTTTTTGCTGTTAAGCCGCAAAAGTGGTTATAACCCGCTTGCCGTGAAAGGCTCGTATAGTGGGGCTATTGGTTTGGCGCAGTTTATTCCCTCTAGCATTATGCGCTATGGTGTTGACGGCGATGCCGATGGCGAGGTTGATATGCTCCATAACCCTTACGATGCTCTTGCTAGCATTGGCCGTTACTATCGTGCGTGTAGCTGGCAGCAGAGAAAACCTGTTGTAAAAAAAGTCAATAAACTGCCACCATCAGCGCTTAAGAGTAGCGACAAAAAAAAATGGCTAACTCTTAACGCTGCCAATGGAGAGCCGAACTATTGGCGCCTCTATAAAAATTTTTCTGTGCTGAAGTGTTATAATAACAGCAGTTTTTATGCTTTGGCGCTGTATCAGCTTTCAGAGGCTATAGAAAAAAAGGCGTTAACTTCAGGCTTAAAGTAAGCAAAGCCATGATGGCATGCTAGGCTTAGAATGTGAAAAATCCTTGGGCGCCTTTATAAAAAATTTTTTTGTGCTGAGGTGTTATAATAACAGCAGTTTTTATGCTTTGGCACTGTATCAGCTTTCAGAGGCTATAGAAAAAAAGGCGTTAGGCGTAGGCAGCTTACCTTCAGGCTTAAAGTAAGCAAAGCGGTGATGGCATGCTAGGCTTAGAGCTTTGAAAAACCCTTGGGCGCCGTTATAAAATTTTTTTTGTGCTGAGGTGTTATAATAACAGCAGTTTTTATGCTTTGGGGCTGTATCAGCTTTCAGAGGCTATAGAAAAAAAGGCGTTAGGCGTTAGGCCTTAGGCGTAGACGGCTTAACTTCAGGCTTAAAATAAGCAAAGCCGTGATGCATGATAGGCTTAGAAATTGAAAAATTCTTATTATGAATAACCCCAATGACCCCAGCGATAAACAAGAGAGCAGCAATAAACAGGAGAGGGGTAGTCAAGGCAGGATTCTGCCAAACCTTGATACGCTTAAAGTGTTTTTTGCTGAACAAAAAAAAAGAGATTTAAGCTCGCCCTACAGCTATATTACTGGCGATGATGCTGGATATATGCTACGAACTTTGCGGCTTCAAAAAGGTGCAGCTATCATAGTGCGTTTTTTTCCTAGCTCTTTTTACTTAGCAAAAATAGTGGAAATAACCAGTAAGGGGCCGGCTGAAAGCCATGGAAAGCTAAGAGACTCTCGCTCTCGCTCGCTGCCTAAGGCTAAGGGCAGCGGCTATCGTGTGAAAGTTTTCTTTGAAAGAGAAGTTAAATCTACCGAGCTTAGCTGTTTCAGCATCAAGAGGCAGACCCCAGAAATTAGGCTTTTTTTAGCCCATCCCCAGCCCCATGTCCTTTCAGATATTGTACGTAAGACCAGCGAGCTTGGATTGCATTTTTTGCAACTGGTATTAAGCGAACGTTCTTTTTTCCGAAAGGCAGCTCGTGTGAACATGCAACGTTATCGCCGAATTGCTGAAGAGACAGCAAGAAATATGAAGGGAATGAAGCCTTTGCTGCTGCCCGATCCTATAGATCTTTATAGCCTGCAACAAAGCCCTTGCTTTCAGGAGCATATTGCGAGGCAAAATCGGAAAAGCTATCTTTTATGGGAATCTGAATCTCCGGCGCAGCATATGAAAACTTTGAACGAAATAACACGGAAGGATATAGAATCAATCGCTTTTTTTGTTGGACCAGAGGGAGGCTTTAGCTATAAAGAGAAGGATTTTTTAGTTACCCTTGGCTTCAAGAGCGTATCGCTGCATGCTACCGTGCTACGCGTTGAAACAGCTGTTTTGTTTGCTTTAGCAAAGCTGTTAGCTTAGGCTGATATTCTAAAGCAAGACAATTTCCTTGTTTTACTCGGGGCAAAAGAGTACGATTTTTGAGGTCTTAGCTTCCAGCATGAACTATCTGATACCGATATATAGCCCTAGAGGTATGAATGACTATTTCGCTAAACTTTGTGTCTTCTAAAATTTCAACATAAAGAAAAAAAGCATCCTTAAAAGTTTTCTCCCACTGCAGAGAATCGTTGCTAAGCGATAATACTTGTATATGAAGCCCCTTGGCATGAACAGCGGCTACAGCATAAAATGATTTGCTGACATCAAAAAGAACATAGTTTATGGCTCCCAATTCTGCGGTATTCAGCATCTTTTTCCGAAGAGTTTTCCCATTTTGAAGATTGATAACATGGATTTCACCGTGGCGTTCCTCAAATAACACTTGCTGGCGCTCGCTGATATGCATGCTGTTTTTTTTTACACGGCTTGCTTGGGTTGCCACACTCCAACGTTCTGTAAAAGCATCGTCACTTGTTTGGAAGACAGCGGTATCAGTTGAATTTTTTTCAGGGTTTTTTTCGTAAAGGCTTAGTTTTTCTGGCATCTTCCCACTTAATACGGCAATGTAACGTCCTGTTTTTGATAGGTCAAGGCCCTTGATATAATCTAAACTCCCTTGTTTCTCACGAAATTGCGTAAGCTTTTTTTTCTGTGGGTTATAAAAATATAAGTTTCCTTCTATCGTTCCAAAAACGACTGAATCATTAAAAGAAGCAAAACTAAAATCGGTGATAAACTTCCCCAAATAACGAGATTCTATGACAAGACTGCGGTTGATATCATAAATAGAGAGGCTGCTATTATCGCTTAAGATGAGCGCAATAAGCAGCGAATTCGGAGAGATATGGGCGTAGCTTTTTATAGGCAAACTCCATTGTTTTTCTCCTAATTTGCTAAAAAGCTCTATTGAATTCGGGTTTTTGCTGTAACTTAAGTAGAACTTAGAATTAGCTGAAATATGATTTCTTGTATTATTTACAAGCAAATGTTCAATTTCGCCAGTGTCTTCAAGGTAGGCTAGAACCTCGCCATTATAATAATAAGGGTTTTCAGACTTTTTTCCAATCTCACTTTTCGAAAGATACGATGACCGCAGGCCTTTGGAAAAATCTCGGTACCACTGCAGCCTAGAATAATTTAGCGAAGTGCTGTTTTGCTTTGCAAGAAACAGTACAAGAAGAAAAATATATCCTAAAGATAGATAAAATATAAGTTTCCATAAACGTACCTTTCTCATAATATTGGGGGATAGCTAGCTTTTAAGCAACAGAAGAGGAAGTTTTTTTAGCGTTTTTTAGCGTTTTTTAATACACAGTATAAGTAAAGAGATGTAAAGAGAAACGAAAGCAGAAAAGATGTAAGGTGATAGCCGTGGCTAAAAAACGCTGGTAACAGCAAAGTAGTGTAGAAATTTCTTATGATAGTATAGCATAAGTTGATGTTTATGAATACCATAGCGTCTCCATAAAGACTAGGTCTTTTGATAATTTTTGCAGAATTATGCTTACTTTCTTGGTAATTTAAGTTATAATGAGAAGTAGATTCTGCTTTATTCAAGAATGTAGTTTTCCCATCTAGATATTTTTCCTCCAATCTACTTTCCTTACTGTTCTTTGGGGATGGTTGCTTTTATTAAGAATTGTACAGTTAGCTTTGCAAAAAGAATTATTTAAAAAAATATCCAGCCGAGAACAGAGAGTGTTGCTTTCATCTGTGGAAAAAAATTCTGATGTTATTCAGGATGAACGAAGCAAGGAAGCTGTTGAAAAACGACTTGATTTGTCGTGGCTACCTTTTTTAAGGGGACTCATGAAGTCGGGCCAGTCGATGAATGAGGATTTCAAAAACCATAGAAACTACAATATTGTTTTAGTAGTTACTTCTTTGGCTATCTATTTTTTCGCAACGATGTTGTTTAGCATCCAAAACACTGATCCGATTAAACAAGAAATTTCTACTGGCCTCGTATTGCTTCTTCGAGGGTCACTCAACTTTGTTAATTTATTATTATTTTTGTTTTTTATTTTTTGGCTGCTGCGTTTTGTCAAACCATTGTTTTTTGCTAAGACCTCATTTTTTGGATTCAGCATCATCTTAGCCTTTATTCAGCTTTTAGGGC
>JAUXHF010000167.1 GCA_030621685.1 Spirochaetota bacterium | reverse complement strand
AAAAGAGTATACTGTTCTTTACAATTTTCTATGCGCTCGTAGCTCAGCTGGATAGAGCATCTGACTTCGGATCAGAGGGTCGTGGGTTCGAATCCTTCCGGGCGTGTTTTTTTAGAAATATTGCTGTACGGCCTCGGTCTTAAGCTACGCCAGCTAAATATTTTAAGCCCAAGATCCTCCCCCCCTTTCTGCTGATAAAACCACCACCACCCACCACTCAGTACCGGTAGCTTGGATACTGCTTAGTTAGGCAGGGCCGCGCCCGGGGGGCGTGGCCCTGCCAGCCCCAGCCGTGCTAATGAGCAATAATTTGCGAGAGAAAAAGTTTTGTGCGCTCGTTTTTTGGCCGAGAAAAAAATTCTTTAGGACTGTTCCGTTCTACAATTTGGCCCTCATCCATGAAAACAACGCAATCGGCAACTTTTTTAGCAAAACCCATCTCATGCGTAACGCAAATCATGGTCATGCCATCCTCCGCCAATTCAATCATAACATCAAGGACTTCAGAAATCATCTCCGGGTCTAATGCCGAAGTGGGCTCATCGAATAACATCACTTCAGGATTCATGCAAAGGCTGCGCGCTATGGCTACACGCTGCTGCTGTCCGCCAGATATTTGCCCAGGGAATTTCATCGCTTGTTCTTCAATTTGCACACGCTTCAAATAGCTATAGGCAATTTCTTCAGCCTCAACTTTATTCCGATGACAAACCAGCATTTGCGCTAAAGTAAGATTGCCCAGCACCGTAAGATGAGGGAACAAATTGAAATGCTGAAAAACCATCGAGACTTTACCCGAGCGAATTTTTTCGATATTATTCAAATTATCATCCGCGGGGATGCCATCTACATTTATCTTCCCTTCTTGATAGACCTCAAGGCAATTAATGCAACGAATCAGCGTAGATTTCCCCGATCCCGAGGGGCCACAAATAATAACCCGCTCTCCTTTGCCTATCTGTAGGTTAATATCGCGTAGTACGTGAAAATCTCCGTACCATTTGTTCACATTTTTCATGTCAATAATGACTTCACCACGTGTTTTATAATCATCCATATCCAGCATACCTTCTTTACTAATTTTTGTATCTTGTAATAATTACTATCTCTGCTATATATTTTAATACAGTAAGACGGCTAAAGTGTCCGCCATCAATGCTGCTCTTTAAGATATACGCTCTTTCTCTAGATAAAATGAACGTTAGTCATTTGTTACATTAAGTTTCTTCTCTACACTATAACTGTAGCGAGATAAAGAAAAGCAAAGTACCCAGAAAAAGAAAGCCACTAAGACGTAGCCCTCGGTTTCAAAACCAAGCCAATTTGAATCGGCGGAAGCTGCCGTGACCACGGCTAGCACATCTAATAAACCAATAATGGTAACCAGCGTTGTATCCTTAACGAGCGAAATAGAAGTTCCCACAATAGAAGGAATAACCACCCGGAGCGCCTGAGGCAAAACAATATTATTAATCTTCTGCCAATACGTCAAACCTAAAGCATCGGCTGCCTCGTGCTGCCCATTAGGCACCGATTGCAGGCCACCACGAATAACCTCGGCCATGTAGGCACTTTCAAATAAAGTAATTCCGATAAGTGCTCGTAGAAGTTTATCGAATTCTACGCCAGCAGGAAGAAAAATAGGGAACACTACCGAGGCCGTAAATAATATCGTAATTAACGGCACACCACGCCAGGCCTCAATGAATCCGACACAAATAGCCCTAACAACAGGAAGCCTTGATATTCTGCCTAAGGCTAAAATTACTCCTATCGGAATAGACGCTATAATTCCAACATAGGCAAGAATAATAGTTAACGATAGCCCGCCCCATCTCGTGGTTGGAATATGACACAGAGCTTTGAAATCATTTGGATCGCATTGAACGCCAGGAATGCCTAAGATGAAAAAATACCCCACTATCGGATAGCCGAAAAATAAAGCAATACCATAGAAAACTCGCGTTCTCTGCGCAAGGCCATCCGTTAACAAAGGCACACATAAAACTGGAAAGGTAATAAAAAAAGCATTTTTCTTAGAAAAACCTTTCATAAATAAAGGCACAACTAAAAGCGGAAAGGTAAGAAACACAACATTAAACCGCCAATACTGCTCTGCTGGGGTAAAACCGTAAATGAAGTTGAGGAATTTTTCCTCAACAAAAACCCAGCATGCTCCTTGCCTATCACAATCCCCTTGGGTTTCCCCTACCCAAGAAGCATCAAGAACCAGCCAGTTGAAAATTGGAGGAATAATAGCATAGAGCATAGCCACAGCTATAACGGTAAGCAACATGCTTATCGGTGAAGAAAAAAGGTTCAGCCGCATCCAATACCAAACATTACCCTGCGAATGCGGCGGCTTACGCTGAGCTATGGGATTAAAAACTTCTTTCTTATTTTCTTGCTTACTCATATTATTCATATTTGAAAAATCTAAAGATATTTGCTAGGTTCATGGCTAAGCTAGCCTTACTTTCATTAACGCTCTATCAATTTCACAGATCGGTTATACCAGTTCATAAGGAAAGATATAAGCAAAGATAAACTTAAATACACAGCCATTGTCAAAAACATAATTTCTATAGCACGCCCCGATTGGTTCAAGGCCGTACCAGCAAAAATAGCTACTAAATCCGGATAGCCAATGGCCGTGGCCAAAGATGAGTTCTTCACTAAATTCAAATATAGGTTCGTAAGTGGCGGTATGATTATCCTAAGCGCTTGAGGAATGACGATGTAACGTAACATCATAAAGGGCTTTAGCCCTAACGCCGCCGCTGCCTCTTTTTGCCCTTTATCTACAGCTTCAATAGAGGCACGCACTTGCTCGGCAATATAGGTAGCTGTATAAACAGCTAAGGAAAATGATAAAATAAAAAGCTCTAAAATAACCGATGTGCCTTTATCAAAACCAAAACGTGTTGCTACAGGATTTTCAAAAGCAAACATATTGTCAAAAAGCAATAGAAAGACAAGGCCGTATAAGCCCATTGCTATCAATGTTGGTCGCCAAACAGGAAAAATTTTCCCTGTGCGATTTAGATAATTAACAGCATATTTTCTTATCACTACAAAGGCAATAATCAGCAACACCAGCACAGCCAGCATCACAAAGAAAAGAGCATTGGGCGTAAGCTTGGGGAAAAAAATACCACGTAAACTGATGTGGATGTTCTCCCCAATTGAAAAAGGATTGTCCGATGTCGGCAATATCTGACGGAAAATAGAATTCCAAAAAAGAATTTGAAGCAAGATCGGCAGGTTTCTGAAAATTTCTATATAACTAATAGTGAGCTTTTTCATCAGCCAGTTATTTGAAAGCCTAGCAATGCCAACCGTGAAACCTATGATAGTCGTTAAGACAAGCCCTATCACTGAAACCAGTATCGTATTTAAAATACCAACTAAAAACAACTTAGCATAGCTACTCAGCTCAGTGTATTCTATCAGCGACTGCAAGACGCTAAACCCGGTCTCTGAATCAAGGAAGTCTAAGCCAAGCGGAATGCCACGCTGGCGCATGTTTGTTATCATGTTTAACACAATAAGCACAATAACCAAGAAAATAGAGAGGACCACCACTGCTTGAATGATGTACGATCGAACACGAATAGTGTTTAATGAGGCAAACAAAGATTTCATCGGTATATGAAATATATATATTTTTCTTATTTAGCTTTTATTTTTATGTAACGTAAGCCTTAGCCTAGTTGGAATCTAGTCAAAAAAAGTATAGATAGAGTATTAGCTTAGCTCCTTACTTAAATTTAACTCTATTTAACTAACATTTTATAATAAAAAAAATAATAGCATAGAAAAAGAAAATTGCTTAAAAAAAAAAAATGTACATATTTTTTTTTTTTTAATACAATCCGAAATAAGCCAAACTTTTGGCATAGCAGCTTCTTCTTTCATGCCGAAGAAAAAGAAATACGCCATATCTGTAGAAAACAAGAGCTTCATGCCTACATAAGCAGTATTGTGTTTTATACAAACATGTAATACAAAAAAAATTCTATGCCGCTATCCTAGCGGAAAAAGAAAGAAAAAACTTCTTCCTTAAGATTTCTTATTACTAGACTTGTAGTATCAAAGATACCGTAATCTTAATTAAGCCGAATTTAGAATGAATGCTTTTAAAATTAACACTGTTTTAGCAGAATAGAAAGACCATCTTGATGCCATTGAGAATTAATTGCATAGCTTATTGCTAAGCTATGCATAATAAAAGATATGAGCGGACGGATGATAAAACTGCTTAGAGAAGCAGCAATAGCATTTATTACAAACATCGCAAATGCAAAGCACTATAGCTAAGCCAAAGTACCTAGCCTTGATATAAGCCGCAAGTACCGCTAGAATACAGAATTTAAATATATAAGCGTTATAACAAATTTTGTTTAACGAAATGGCATGGCATAGATAAGTCCACCATCATACCATTGAGCATTAACACCACGGGCAAGGCCCAGCGGAGACCCTTTACCAACATTTCGTTCGTAAGACTCACCGTAATTTCCAACTTGCTTCACAAGGTTGAAGGCCCAATTGGCTTCAAGACCAAGGAACTGACCGAGATCTCCTTCTTGACCTAAGAAACGGCGGATGCCGGGATCTGAGCTGGCAAGCATGCCATCTACATTATTAGATGTGATGCCATATTCTTCAGCCGTAATGAAAGCATAAAGCGACCATTTAACAATATTAAACCATTGATCATCACCTTGGCGTACCACTGGTCCAAGAGGCTCTTTCGAGATAACC
>JAUXHF010000241.1 GCA_030621685.1 Spirochaetota bacterium | reverse complement strand
AGCTATGGCTTCATCGGATTTTTTTTCCACCTTGTTTTGCTACCCTTTTTCTTAGCATATTTTTCGCATAAAGAGAAAATTTTATATGGAAGACCATATAGTTTTTTTTGGCAACTTACGGCAGGGCATTTCCCCTTAGGCTTTACTTTGCCAGCAACACCTCCGCTTATTTCCACCGTTCATGAAAGTTCTTTATTTCATAATGGGCATGAATTCTCGAGAAAAATACGTGCTAGGTTTTTGGCTAAACTGCTGCTTAGGCTAGAGCCAAGGCAGCCCAAGCAAGGTTTTTATGCTCAAGAAAAAGTAAATATTAAAACTCATACAATAGTAAGTTTTTCTTCTGCAGTAAAAGATTTACTCCTTCGTGAAGGAGCAAATCTGAAGACCACGAAAGTAGGCATACATTTGCTTCCCTATGCGCCCCCTCCTATAAATGACAACTTCAAGAAAATACCGAAAGAAACAAAAGCTAGGCAAGGGAGTCTTGAATATATACATAACAACCGTAAGCTCATCCCTAAGCAGTATATTTTATACTACTCTATGAGTAAAGAACCCAGTGAAAATATTTTTACATTGTTGCAGGCCTATCACAGGCTTCCCATAGAGGTGAAGCAAGAGTATCCCTTGGTTTGTGTTGGTCATTCTTGGTCTGCCTTGGCAAAGGTTTGTGAGAAAATACAAAAAAACAAAGACAGGCTACATTTTTGTCTTATTGAAACTGTTAGTAAGTATGAGCTAGCTCTCTTGTATAGAAATGCTAAATTTCTAGTGTTTCCCGCTGTAGAGAATGAGAGCACGGCTCCGCTCATCCAAGCGATGTTTTATGGCGTTCCTGTATTGGCTTCACGACTTAGGAATTTGGAGGATATTGCTGGAAATGCCGCTTTATTTTTCGAGCGCGAATCGGTAAGATCGCTGACAACTTGTATGCATGAGATGCTTAGTGACACTCTATTGGAAACTATTCTTATTAAGCGTGGCAAAGAAAGATCAAAACAATATAGTGGCAGGCTTCATGTAAAAGCGATATTGCAATCGGCTATGCTTTGCGGTGAAAGAATAAAATAACAGACAAATTTCTTTTTTTATAGAGAAAGCATATTTTTAAAATACTGTTTTGTATAAAAATTTTTGAAAGAAAAACCCGAGGGCCTAAGAGAAAACAGTAAAAAAAATTTGTATGAACTATTCCCATAAAAATAATAAAAAAGATAGCTTAGTAGACTTGGTTAAGCCAAATGTTTCTGATGATGCAGAAATGAAGGAACTTATAACCTACCATTTGCAATCTTCAAAGCATCGGCTACTGCGCGTTATCTATCAAAAATATTTTAAAGCGATGGGCTGGCAAACAGCCTTGCAATTTTCTACTCTTTTCAAGCGTGTAGGCGATATAGGCATTGCAATAATTTGCCTCTTGCTGCTTAGCCCCATAGCCATCTTGGGCGTATTGTATAGCCACGTAAGCAGAAGGAAGCTAAGCTTTTCTGCAGATAAGCAAATAGGCTGTGATGGGGAAGTATTTTTTCGCTATCGTTTTTTTGAGCTTCATGAATATAAAAAGCTTTCTTGGCTACTCACGAAGAAAGAAAAAATTTCTTGTGCGAGGCTTGTAGCTAGAGAGCTTGAAGAAAAAAGCAAACTGGCCAAGCCTTGGTTCATAAGGACAAATTTTTATAGAATACCAGAATTTATTAATGTAGTTAATGGAGACATGACACTTATTGGAGTGGCTACTAAAAACCCTTGTGCTGTAGAACGATTTAGTTTGAAACAGCGCCAAAGCTTATGTCTGAAACCCGGACTATGGCAGTGGCCAGGCCGCCTTTCTACCTTTAAGAATACTTTCATAGAGAGAAATTTAGATAAAGAATATATTGAAAGTCAGGCCATTCGTAAAGATTTTGCTATTTTGCTGGCCTTGCAGATACAAATTTTCTTAACAAGAAAGGCCTACTAAAACCTCAATAACGAGTAATGAAAATATAAAAATTAACTTCATAGGAGCATGTTTATGAAAGCAGAGTTTGTACAACAAGATGATTTAGGTATCATCTCAATAAGAGGGAGGCTAGATGCTGCTAGCTCAAGAGATTTTAAAGATCTCTTTTCGAATTGGGCAAGGCAGAACCTTTCCTTTGTCTTTGATCTTAAGAAGGTTGACTTTATTGATTCAACCGGACTAGGTGTTATTGTTTCTTGTTTGAAATCGTTACGGGAGCGGAAATGTGACCTTTGCCTAGTTAACCCTAGCCCTAAAGTGCAGCTTATTTTAGAGATGACGCAAGCGTATAAAATTTTTGAAATTTACGATGACAGAAAGGTTGCTATGGCTTCGCTTCGCGCTTAGTTTTTTCCCGGCAAGCATGAAAGCCTTGCGGAGGCAAGAATATTTTAGAACACTAGGTTTAGAAATTTAGATATTAAAATCTCTTGTGAATATGGCGTAAGCCGCGAAGAATAAAGAATACTTTATAAAAATACTACTGATATGAATGTTTTACTGATCTTAAAACCCATGGCTAAAGAGCAAACGCGTTTGCGAAATATTTTTTATGCCAGCCCTTTAGCCGTGTTGCCAGTTGCCAACAAGCCACTAGTTTTGCATTATTACGATTTCTTTCATTTTTTGAAAATAAAAAAAGTACGAATTGTAAGTGAAGGAAGCGGTGGTGCGCTTAGAAAGCTTTTTCATGGGAATTCATATGCTTCTGCTCATACTTCTTTCAGCCTAGCTAGTTCGAAAGATACGCTAAGCCAAATAATCCAGAAAAACATGGGTTTTTTGAAAGAAGATGAAACGATTTTTTTTTATGGATATGCCTTTCTGTTTTTTCAGAATTGCTTAAGTAAAGTTTGCCAAGAAAATATTTCTAAACTGGGAAACTTTCATCGGCAAGGAAATTTTTGCTTTGGGCGCATAAAAAAAGCTTCAAATTCACTTGTTCAGCG
>JAUXHF010000337.1 GCA_030621685.1 Spirochaetota bacterium | reverse complement strand
CAGGCATCGGCAATCATTTCTAGCAGAAGCTGCTCAAGTAAAGAGAATGAGTACAGCGAACCCACTAAACGTGTATGGCCTACTTCCTTGAATTCTTCGATGCGGCGGTCTTCATGCTTGGGAAGTCTTTTAGCTTCGCTCTCTGTGCTGATATAGCTAGGGTTTCTAAAGTAGATGGGAAGAACAAAAGAAAGATAGACGCCATTGAAAATATACAGAAAAAGCAAAGCATAGCTTAGCCGATAGTATTTTCTCTTTAGGAGTTTCTCAAAGAACTGGAAAACTCCTAGCGAAAGTGCCAAGAAAATAATTGGCCAATAAATATTAAGGTAACGAATTTCAAAGTTACGCCCGGTAAGCAAAAAGCTAATCAAGGCTATACCCATATAGATGAAAAATATTCTTTCCCAAGAATTCTTCTTTGTGAAAACTTTCTTAAAAAAAATAAAATAAGAATATATTGAAAGCATAAAAGAAATGCCCAGCAAGGGCAAGGCCAAAACAAAGCTACCATAAAACCTATCTAAAAAAAGAGAATAGGTCTCCCAGTTATAGCCTATAAGCCGAGAGACTTCTTGAGAGCTGACGACAAATGGAATATACAAAAATTTTAATTGCTCGGGAGCAAAACTAAGGAAACCCCCAGTATCTCCAAAAAATTTCTTCAAAACATAGAAGTCATTTAGTATCTCAAAATAAAAAAAAGGGATATATAAAAGCATTCCCAAAACAATGCCCGCAGAGGCATATCCCCAATGCATTCTTATTTTTTTTCTGTAAACAAGAAGCACAGCAAGAAAACCGAGTAACGAGAAAAAGGCCATTAAATGAAAAAATGCCATGACAGCAAAAATGAGTGGAAGCCAAAAAGCATAGCGAGAACTGGGGTTTCCCAGAAGCTTCATAAGCACAATAAAGCTTAAAGTGCTTAACAAGGCAGCCGGATAGGGATTCCAAGCAGTAGCAGAAAACTGCAGTGGCCAAGGAAATATGGCCGTGATAAAAGCCCCTATTAAGGCATATCTTTTCTCTTCGGGGTAGCAGAGCCGAATAAAGACATACAGCGCATAAACATGTAGGCAGCCCAGCAAGGCTGAAAAAGCATATATCCCAATGATGCCCAGCGTCTCTTCCAAGCCAAAATACAAGAGATTTTGCCAAGGACCAGGTAAGTATCCAGCACCTACTCTAGCCGCCGAGTAGTAAAGAAGCTCTTTGGCAAAGGCGTAGCCACGCAGCTCATCTAAAAAAGAAAAATGTGAAGACCCCAAGCCCATCACAAGCCAGTACACTCGAAACACTATGGCTAGGATGAATATAGAATGAATAGATACAATAAACTTTTTATATTTTCTTATAAACATCAGTAGAAGCTATTTTTATGCTTAAGAGAATAGAGGGGAAAGACTTATTTCCTTGCTAGGCTAAGGCTGCGAAGTAGCTAGCAGGTAGTACCTCAGCTGCTTCATTATAAACGAGAATGTAAGAGTGTATTAAAAAATAAATTGGAAGCCAATAATAGGCATACATACTAGGCAGTATTGGAATAGGGAATAGGGAATAGGGAATAGGGAATAGGGAATAGGGAATAGGGAA
>JAUXHF010000088.1 GCA_030621685.1 Spirochaetota bacterium | reverse complement strand
CCTCTCGTGTTAAGCGCCAGAAATTTATAATAACCCTCTCGTGTTAAGCGCCAGAAATTTATAATAAACCGCTGGTATTAAGTGCTAAAAGTTTCTCTTGAGGCACTACAAAATGAAGTCCTAAAAGCTGCTCCTTTGTTAGCTTTTCTAGGCTTAAGCTGGTTTCGATAAAACGATCTTTCTCGGCTGCTTCTACGATGTCTTCTGTAAGAACTTTGAATTTATTAATATAGGCCTTCGTTCCAAAAGGCCTTGCGCCATAAGGGTGGGCATCAGCTATTTTTTTCTCGAAAAATTTCACGCTACCATCTTTAAACCTAAGCTCAAATTTTCCGCCAAAGGCTTTTTTCTTATATTCACTTTCATGGTAAAGCGCTGTCCATTTTGGATCTTCAAGTGTTGATATTTTCTGCCATAGCGAAAGAGTAGAACTACGATTTGCCCGCTCTTTTGTATATGAATGAATATGATGCCAGTAGCCATCTTCTAGAGCTACGGCTACAATATACATGATTGAATGATCTAAGGTTTCACGAGAGGCCTTGGGGTCAAATTTCTGCGGATCGTTTGATCCCGTGCCTATTACCTTATGCGTGTGGTGAGAGGTGTGAATGCATAGAGATTCTATGTCTTCAAGGTTGCTTATTTCCTTTCTTAGCTCAAAGGCCAAATCGATAAGTGCTTGCGACTGATATTCTGCTGAATATTCTTTCGTATAGCTCTCTAAGATAGCCACATGCGCTTCGCCAGCCTCGGGTAGTTCAATGGTATATTTCCCAAGAGGACCATCAAGCACAGAGGCGATAACACTGTCCTCGCCTTCATAAATGGGGCTGGGCGAAGACTCGCCGCGCATAGCCCTATCAAGGCACTCTATAGCAAGTTTGCCGGCATGCGCTGGGGCATAGGCTTTCCATGATGAGATTTCTCCCTTGCGTGACTGCCTTGTAGCTAGGCTAACATGCAGGGCCTGGCCTATAGCCTGATAGGTTATATCTACAGGAAGCGAAAGCATGGCAGCAAGCCCAGCAACTATGGACGGTGTTACATGCAAAATATGATCTATGGCATGCTTATGCAAACAAATGCTTTTTACTAAGGCTATATGTATTTCGTAGGCTGTAAGAATTCCTTTTAACAGCGAAAGGCCCTGAATATTGGGGAGCTTAGCATATTGAGCTATGGCGATGAGCGCAGGAATGCTATCACCGGGATGGGCATAATCGGCGGCAAGAAAGGTATCGTGGAAGTCAAGTTCACGCACGGCAACCCCATTAGCCCATGCCGCCCATTCGGGATGCACCAAGGCATGATTGGCAGAAACACCAAAAAGAGTAGCCCCTTTACTTGTTTTTCTAGCTAAGGCCATTTCTCTGGCTACCGTTACAGGACGCCGATTAAGCGCTGCCGCTGCCACAGCAGCATTATCTAAAATACGGTTTTTGGCCATTTCTCCCGCAGCCTTGTTTAGCGGAGCTTCTCCGCAAGCTAGCTCTGCTAGCCGGTAGGCTAGCTGCTCTTTTTTGGGCAAGGCTACTTTAGATGGATATACTTTTATTTCATATTTTTTCATAGCAAAAGTTAAGCCAAGCTTAGCTTATACCAAGGCTATAAAATAACCCTTCTTCAATGGAGAATGAGCGGCTACACGTTAACGTTAGCATACTTCTTTTCAAACTGTATATCTTCGCCATGATGCTAATAATAATGCTAACAGCTAGCTTTGTTTCAGAGCAGCTTTTTACAGCTCCAGCTTATACCAAGGCTATAAAATAACCCTTCTTCGATGGAGAATGAGCGGCTACACGTTAGCATGCTTCTTTTCAAACTGCATATCTTCGCCATGATGCTCATGCTAACAGCTAGCTTTGTTTCAAGCAGTAGCTTTTTCCGGCTTAGGCATGCCAGTTTTGGGGCTATCAAGGACGCTCACCCAACGCCTATTTCTACTCTTTGAAAAACAAATGTAGCCATGCCTTTTAGCAAACAAGGTATGGTCTCTACCCATGCCCACTCCCGTTTTGGCAAAAAACTTCGTTCCTCTTTGGCGGATAATAATTCCACCGGCTAATACTTTTTCCCCATCGTAGAGTTTCACGCCTAAATATTTAGGCTTACTATCTCTTAGGTTGTTTGAGGATCCTTTCCCTTTCTTACTTGACATGTTCTACGCTCGTTTATTATTTTTTGTTTTAAAATTCCGTATATTTCATACAAAACCTAGGTTATATAACTTTTTTTAATACTTTATCTAGTTTTTCTAGCTGAAATTCCCATTTCTCTATATCCAAAGAGAAAAACTCTTGGTTGCTACTGGCTAACATCTTTAAACCGATGGCAAAAGAAGCCGCTAACGTTCGTAGCTGTATCTGCTGCGAGGGATTTAGGGCTTGCAACTGGCTAGACGTGATGCTAAGCGAAAAAAAACCTCTATGACGTTCAAAATTCACCGTCAATTCATCTGAAAAAGCCTGCTGCAAAGCATAAAACAATTGCTGTTCTATCGCCGAAAGCCCAGCGCAAAGCACAATCGCTTTCTTTTTCTCTCCAAGAGAAACATTTTCTGTAGCATGCCCCTTGCATTGATAGGCAAGGAAATATTCAGCGTTTTGATAAAGACATGCTTCAACCATCGCTGCTTACTTTCTCTGCTAGGGCTTTGCCATGTTGAATGGAACGGATATGCAGTATGGTATATTTTTGCCGATGTCCTTGTTTTCGGCGAATTCCCGAGCGTTTTTTATAATGCATGACCATGACTTTTCTATCACGAAACTGTTCTTTAACCTCAGCTGAAACCTTAATATCCTCAAGATAGGGAGTTCCTATGCGTGTATTGCCCTTGTCATCGCTGTAATAAAGCACTTTTATATCATCGAAGGCTTTCCCCGCCTCGTCATCCACGAAGTCGATTGTTACGCTCTTGCCCTCTTCTATGGAATACTGCTTACCTTTTATTTCTGCTATAATCATGAATTCTATCTTTTTATAATCTCTAGATACTTACCTAGCCGTTTACCTAGCTATTATACAATGATTTCTCTATATTTGCCCATATTAGCCGGCAAATGTTAAATAAACTTTCTCCTAAAGACTAAGCTAGCATGAAAGCTATCATGAATGCTATCATGAAAGCTGTCATGAATCAACAAAAAGCTTAACTATCAACAAATTAACAATTTTTTTTGCTAAATTTTGAAAACTAACGTTTCATTACAGAGCCAGCTACAAATAAGGCCTCAGCAAAAGGGGCCTATTTAAATAAAACCCAGACAGATGATATGAGGAATGGTCATGCAAAAAACATCTTCCAAAACAGCGATTTCTTTCAGAATTTTAGTAGTCATTTTCTGTGTAAGCATACTGACAAGTGCTTGTTACTCTCAAGAAAGGCGCTGGAAAAATGAATGGAAGAAAACAGATTTCTCAAAAAAAAGTATAGATTTTTCGAGCATCTTAGACGGCGGCCCAGCAAAAGATGGTATTCCATCCATAGACAAGCCAAGTTTTACGAGCATAGATAAGGTTCAAAACATTTCACCTAGGGCGCCAACGCTTTCCATAGAAATAAATGGCGAAGCGAAAAGCTACCCTCTTTCCATTTTGATATGGCATGAAATAGTCAACGATGTTGTAGGCGGCGTTCCCGTAGCCGTAAGCTACTGCCCGCTTTGCAATGCTGGCATTGTTTTTGATAGAAGATTAGATGGCCAAACCTTAAGCTTTGGCACCACCGGAAAACTGCGCTATAGCGATTTAGTTATGTACGATAGAGAAAGCGAAAGTTGGTGGCAGCAATTCTCGGGCAAAGCTATTGTAGGAAAATACACAGGAAAAGAATTAAAACGATACCCAGCTAGATTTGAAAGTTTAGCCCTGTTTAAAAAACGACACCCGAAAGGAAAATTGCTTTTGCCACCAACGGCTTCCTATCGTGATTACGGAAGAATTCCTTATGTCCGCTACGACTCTCGGGACACTCCTTACTTTCCCGTAAACGCCAAAAACCTGCCTCAAGACGTTCCGCTCTTGGCCTACATCGTGGTAATCGGCAAACAGGCATGGCTACTCAGCGAGCTTCGTGAAAAACAAACGGTAACCATTAATAAAACATTACGGCTTCGCTGGCAAGAAGGCGTAGCCTCCGCCTTAGATACAAGCAATATTAGTGATGGCAGAGAAATTGGCGCCGTAGTTGCCCAACGAAAAAACAAAGCTGGCCACTGGCAAGACACCCCCTATGATCTCACTTTCGCCTTTGTTTTTTTCAGCTTCTATCAAGATGGAAAACTAAATCGGCTGTAATACGTTATCTATAAACTATCCACAAACCCAAGGTAAGGCCTTAGTCTCTTTGCTTAAAATATAAAAAAATAGGTTTCTCTAGATAATCTAGATACGTGTATCGCCGGCTTTCAAAGATGAAAGGCTTAACTCTTTCATTAATTACTCTTTGGCAGGCCGATATCAGCGTATTTCTTCAGTAAGGCCAAGGCATCAGTAAGCCATGCTATCCATATATGGACGACAATGCCGCCCATAATGCTCAGCGTATAAAAGGCGAGTATGCCAAGAATATAGCCACCAAAAATCGAGCTTATGGCTTCTAATACCGGCTTCCCAAAATGAATTGAACAATAGAGTGCAGCCATAGGAAGTACGCTATCTTCAGCAAGACCATCGCTAAACCCGATAACAAAGGCTCCACGAAAAAGTAGCTCAGTGCAGACAAAAAGCATGCCGTAGATAAGCTCAAAACTTAACATGGCGGCTAAAGGGCTTAATTGGAATACAGGCTGAATTTGAAAGGCATCAAAAATAGGATAAAAAAGAAGAAAGGGCTGCAGGCTTGTGGCAAACAATATCAGCGGCAACATGAAAAGCATGAGAAAAAAGTACAGCCGTAATTTGAAATTTCTAAAGGTTATCCCATAAAGAAAGGGTTTGGGTTTTAGTTTTGCCGCATGTTCGTAGCTGGATCTCTCAAAGAAGAAATAAAATAAGAGTATAGGAAGAAACCATAGCAGTACCAGCTTCAAATTCGAGAAATTGCTGCTAACAAATCTAAATTCTTCCTTACTAAAACTAAAATCGATAAATTCTTTTAGTATTGATAGCTGAAAATAACTTTGGAAGCTAATGCCTCCTGCCACAACACTAATAAAGAATAAAGTGCGTAGCCAAAAAAAAACATCGGCTAGCACATAGAGTTTTTTCGAGGCGAAAAGCTTAGGAATGCAAACACCGTAGTAAATAAAACCATAAAAAGCAAGCGCATAAAGAAAGCCCCAAGGCTCGCCAAGCAGCTTACGCAGGACCTCGGTTTCAAAATTATATCGGTAGTTTAAATAAAGAGCCAGGCTCAAAAAGACAGCTGTGTAAGTATATATGCCAAGCTGGAAATCTTTTCTTAGAAAGACAAATATATAACGAAAGAAAATACCCATAACACTTAAAAACTACCGCCCCTACCCGCGTAATATATTTTAGCGCTTATCTTATTTAAATTAGGATTGATAGAAAGCTTTATTAAAAAAAAGCTAGCCAGAAATTTCTTAAAAAGAAACTAGGTAACTGCGTTTTTTTGCTGCTTAAGATGAATGAGGTACAGT
Source organism: Spirochaetota bacterium (assembly GCA_030621685.1). Lineage (GTDB taxonomy): Bacteria > Spirochaetota > UBA12135 > COTS27 > COTS27 > JAUXHF01. Next base: position 2,165 of record JAUXHF010000088.1, on the reverse strand, counting down.
AACACAAATAATAAGAAAAATTGGCCAAAGACATACAAAAAGAAAGGAATTCCAATACTCTGGGTAAAGCCGTAGGAATGCAAACCTACGCCTAAAAGGTTTATTCCAAACCATGCTAGCATAACAACGACAATGCCAACCACGGCGGCGGCGGCAAAGCCAAGCTCGCGAAACCAGCCAGCAAAACGTGCATGAAAAATAATAGCACTCCAAAGTACAATAAGCAGCGACCCATTCTCCTTAGGATCCCAGCCCCAAAACCTGCCCCAAGATTGGTCTGCCCATACGCCGCCTAGCACCGTTCCTAAAACCGTGAAAATAAGCCCAAAGCCTTGCGCGGCATAGATTAACTTAAAAGTATTGCGTGCTTCTCTGGCTCCGCTACCTTTAGTACCTTGCTTTTGAAAAAGTTTTTTAAACAAATATACATGCGCTAAAACCCCTGAAAGCACTATGCCGCCATAGCCAAGATTGATGGCAATAACATGCGTAGAAAGCCAGAAATTACTCCTGAGAACGGCAATGAGAACATTCATGGTATCGCCTATTTCGGCCTCAAAATAACGTGATATCAGCAGTAAGATGGAACCGAGAAAAGCTCCGGCTAATAAACCACTCCCCCGTTTTTCATAGGCCTCTAAGAGCAGCCCGCCAATAACTCCGATAAGCGCCACAAAGGTGAAGGTCGAAAACAAATTGATAATTGGCGGGCGACCGGTTATCACCACACGCATGACAACACCAAGAATGTTTAGCCCTAAACCACAGAAAATCAAAATAAAGCCTAGCCTGCGTAGCATCTTCCAAAATTTAGAGCCTGCCTGCACCAGGTAGCCCGCCAGCAACACAAGAAAGGCTAAAAAATAAAAAATAGCCGCTCTATAAAATGAATCCCAAGCATAGTACCAAACTTCCCAAACAGCGCTTTGCTTGGTGCGCTTCGCTTGAGCAAAAGCCTTGCCCGTATTTGGGTTTTTTCTCTTTTCTTCAAGTGCTGCCTTAAAAAGCTTGGCTTCCTTATGGAAACGTTGTTCATCTGCATCTCTATAGGCCTCAGCAAAATTTTTAAGATGTTTAAATTCCTGCTTCACGAGATTCAAAGCCTCTTTGTTCACCGCAAAAATCTGCCAAGCCGAAAACCAACGTTCATCATCGTGTGCATACGAGGGAAACATGCGCAATGGTGTCTCTAAGTAACTCTGCGGAAAAGCTTGATAACGATAGTATAGCTCTAAGGCTATACTATCATTCGCACGAAGCTCTTGTTTTGGCTTCTCTGCTAGCTTATTCACTAAGGCGTAAATAGGCTGAATTTTTTCCATGATATCTAAGTAAGAGAAGCCTCGCCTCTCTACAGAAAGCCCGAATTCTTGTTTTAATTCATCGGAAAGGAGCGAGAAGGTCTCAACCGGTAAGGCAAACAAAAAAGAATTTAATAGCTGGTAATAAAGCAAGTAATTTTCATAGATGCGAATAAATTCCCTGTCGCCAGCCGAACGTTCACCAGAATCAATTTTATAGGCGAAAGTAGCCAAGCCCTGAAGAACGTTAATAGAACGAGCAAGCTCGGAAAAGGTATAACGCCGCGATGCATGCGGCTTTAGACCTAAGGCACTTTGCGCCTCATCAAAAACAATCTTAAAAACACGATGATCAGCTACGCTCTCGGGTTTCATCATCGTGAACAGCAGCCAATCTAAGGCTGTATAACGTTTGCCATCTTCTGCTTCAAATTCCGAGCGACCATTAAAGACCAAAAGCATATTTCTAGCATAGGCCTCGAGCGGTTTACTGCGTCCGCCATGATGCACAATTATATCAGCAAGTACCGAGGCATCCAGAATTTCATCTGCAGCTGCTACCTTCTTTTTCCTACTGCGAAAATAAGAAAAGTCCTCATCTTCTAGCGAATCTTCAAGCGAGTTTATATCTTGCTCCTGTTCTTTGTTAGCTGTGTTTTCATCGCTCGTGTTACCTTCCGCCGATACTTGGGCATGCAAATATCCAGCTAACGAAAAGAAAAACATGAGTAAAAAAAAGAGTGGCAGCACCCTCGGCAAAATTTCGCCTATCAAATAAACCTTCCTGCTTTCGTGAAGCATTCTACTTTCGTGAAGCATTCTACTTTCGTAAAGCATTCTGCTTTCGTGAAGCATTCTGCTTTC
>JAUXHF010000002.1 GCA_030621685.1 Spirochaetota bacterium | reverse complement strand
CTTGTTCGGCCTCAACAACTAGCCAATCTTGATAGCCTGCCCTATCAAGAATTTCAAAAATAGAGTCGAAATCAATACAGCCCTCGCTTTCCGAAGGAATGGTAAAGACGCCTTCTTTTACCGATTTCAAAAAACTCATGGCTTCGGTTTCCGCTCGCTCTAGCACCCAGCGGCGTATATCTTTAAGATGTACATGGCGAATCCGAGAAACAAATTTTCTTAGCACAAGAACAGGATCATCAGCCGCATAATAGAAATGACCACTATCGTAGTTCAAAAAAATATAGCGATCGTCTGTGTCATGCAACAAGCGTTCCGTCTCCTCGCCCGTTTGTACTCCCGTACCCATATGCGTATGAAAACAGAGAAAAAAACCATTGTCTCTAGCAATTTTGCCAAGCTCATTCATTGTCCTAGTAAACTGCTTCCAGCGAGTAGGCGCAAATATAGGCCTCTCCCCAAATACCGAAACATGCTGCATGCTCTGAATGCTACCTGCAGTTTCCCCGCCAGCAACAATATATATGTCATCTTGAACGCTACGTAGAAATTGAAGATGCTTCTCAAATTCAGGGCGGATTTCTTCTAGCGAGTCTTTAGAGGCTCTAAAGGAAAACCATTGCGTACAAACTTTTAAACCACGCCTCTCTAGCTCATCTTTCAGTTTTAGCGGATCTTTAGGAAAATTTCCGCCAATTTCACAAGCAGTAAAGCCCGCTAAAGCCATTTCATCGATACATTGTTCAAAGCTATTTTCTTTGCCTAGCTCCGGCAAATCACTGTTCGTCCATGTTAAAGGCGCTATGGCTAGTTTTTCTTTTGTAAAATTCATTTCATTTCTAAAGTCTTGAAAAAGAGGCTAGTCTTGCCTTTTAAGAACATGTCGTCTTGCTTATCTTTGAAGGCCAAAAAAGTCCTAGCTATTTTATTATATCGTATTTTTATCCTTTCTAAAATTTTTAAAAAAAATCATATTTTATAGTGTATATCTTTACGATGCTTAAGCCATGCCTAGGCGAAAAACACGAAAAAATAAAAACACGAAAAAATAAATACTTTTTCTGTATTTCAGAAAACCAAAAATCTTCCTTAAAGAAACAAAGAATTAATAGTATACTTCTAGAAGCAGCTATGAAATTGAAGATACAGCACTCCTATTACTCTCCTAACTAATTTACACTTCAAATTTACACTTCAAATTTTACTTTTATAGCCAGCTTGGCAAAAACACGCTTATTAAAACAAAAAGTTACTTCAAAGAATTCTAAGAAGTAAGAACCCAACCTAGCCTCTGTAAAGAAAATAGAGGCAGGGTTTATATAGAGACCACCCTTATGAATATTCTTTTAAGCAGCGTAGTCATGCCAATTCTATTATTGGTATCGGTAACAGCCTTAGCCCTCATCTTAGAACGGTTTTTCTTCCTAGGTAGAATGAATACCGGCGGAGTCAACTTCATCGATCAAATTAAAACTATTTTAGGCCTTACCCCCACCCAAGATCGCATAGATGCCGCCGTTGCTTTATGCATCAAAGCAAAAGAAAAAAACCCATTAGCTGCTGTACTCTCTGTATTGCTTTCCAAAAATAGCATGTCTCTAGCCGGCTTAGAAAGACTAGCCGAGAACGAGAAAAATAAAAGATTACCAGATTTAGAACGCAGGCTAACAGCCATTTCCACAATAGCCTCGGTAGCTCCACTTTTGGGGCTGTTGGGTACGGTGCTTGGTATGATAAAGTCCTTTGTGGTTATCTCTGGCGGAAACGTAGAAAGCTCTGCCCTAGCAGCAGGCATCTCTGAAGCGCTACTGACTACAGCAGCCGGACTTACTATTGCCATTCCTTGTCTTATCTCTTATAATTATTTTCTTAGGCGCATAGAATCAATACTTCATGATATCGAAATTGCCAATGGCGAAATTATTGACATCATTAAAAATGATGAAATTTAGTAACGCTAGCTTATGAAAAAAACTTGTAACCAGCTCATACCTACTCTTTCTCTTTCATCTTTAGGCCATATTCTCTCATCTCTCTGCCTAAAACGCCGAATATAAAGAAAAGCTTTCCTTTCCATTTGCTAACGAGAACTAGCCTTAGAGTAGAGAGCTTGGTTTTTTATTTTCTGTGGAGATGTCTCATGTCGAAAAATTCATTTTTTCAAAAAGAACCAATTACTTGTCCCATATGCGATTTTTCATTTAAACGAGAAATTTTGCGCTTTGGAAAAGGACGGCTGATTGCCGGCCAACTCCAAGATGACCTCAGGCAAAGTTATAAAGAAACCAAGAAATTTGGCACAGTATTCCCGCTCATCTACAACAGCTTAGTATGTCCCAGCTGCTGGTTTGCTGCTCTGCCAGAAGATTTTTTTGTTGAAAACATTTTTGATCGCACTGTAATTGTTCAGCAACAAAAACAACGCCGCCTCTTCGGGCAGCAATTGCTGCCCACCGCCGATTTTGCCGTTCCTAGAACTTTAGAAACTGGGCTTTTAAGTTTCTTCTTAGCCATAAGCTGCTATGCTTCAAGCCCACAAAAAAGCTTTGCGCAAGCAAAAAAAAGCATGGCTGCTATTCGTGCCTCTTGGTGTGCCCACGATCTTATGTTGAAATATCCCCATGAAACCTACCAAGAATTGAAAATACACTTTCGATTAAGTTGCTTGGCCTACCTAAAAAAACATTTGGAGCTGTTCTATGTCTCGCAAAGAAACAAAATTCATGTAACAAATTTTGGACCCGACCTTGGCGTCGACTACGGCTTTAATGGGCTTGTATACCTAAAATGTTTTCTTGCTTCAAAATTTCTGCACATTTTCAAAGATAATCAAAGCAAATACAAAGAACTCAATAGCTCACGAATTTTCCTCTCTAAGGTTTTTGGCTTAGGAAAATCTAGCAAAAGCAGCCCTTCGCCGCTACTCGGAAAATCAAAAAAACTCTACGATTCCATCAAAATGCAATTAGATGAATTCGAAAAAAAAGGAATCAGCTCAACATAAATCCATGCTCAAAATTATAGCTCTGCAGTAAATAAATTCTAAATTTTAAATGTGCGCCTAAGCTTACCCCTGCTTTTTCTGGTCTAACTCTAACCCTAACCTTTCACGCTAAACCTATGACCTCACAGGCCCGCAAGCAACAGCTGATTATCCTTAGCCTCGCCTACCCCGAGCTAAATTATTATGAGCTTCAGCAACAAAAAACTACCAGCGCAAGCGCATATCCGCGGGAATTCAAAATATATATACTTACTGGTAAAGGATAAAGGCGCTTAGCCGCCTTTACAGGCAGGCCATAGAGAATATAAAGAATATAGAGACATTGGCTGCGAGAAAAACCTATAGTATATAGGTCTAAGTCTTAAACTCTTGCTTTTTCTGGCCTAACCCTAATCCTAAACCCTTTACGCTAAACGTATGACCTCACAGACCCACAAGCAACAGCCGATTATCCTTAGCCTCGCCTACTCCGGGCTAAATTATTATGGGCTTCAGCGACAAAAAACTACCAGCAATCCGGGAATTCAAAACGTACTGGAAAAGGCGCTTAGCCGCCTGTACAGGCAGGCCATAGAGACATCGGCTGCAGGAAGAACCGATAGGTTAGTCTCCGCCGATGAGCTGCGTTTTCTTTTTAAGGCGCCCTACTTGCTATCTACAAAAATAGCTACACATAAACTTCCCAGCATTCTTAACAGATATTTGCCAGCCGATATTCAGGTGCTGCATGCCCAAACAGCCAGCAAGCTCTCTGCCCTTGCCGGATTCCAGAAAGGCAAAAAAAACGAAATCAGCAAAACTATAGAATTTCACCCAAGGTTTTCTGCTACTGTTCGTTTGTACCGCTATAGATTAAGCAATAAAGAAAAAGACCCCCTAGAAGGAAACTTGCTTGCCAGTACGCTTAGCTGCCTTCCCAAGAACCTCGATGAAAAACGGCTGAGAAGCTACTTTCAGCATTTTGAAGGCGAACATGATTTCACAAGCTTCTGCTCGGCTGGAGAAAACAGCCTCAATAAACATCGCCGAATATACGCCATAGACTTGCTACGCTCGCCGCCTTATTTCTTCATCGATATGTATGCCAATGCTTTCTTGCAGGGCATGGTTCGTTCCATCATCGGAAATACCTTGGCGCTGTACAAAAAAAACATTGACCCCAGCTATGTGCAAACCATGCTTAAGGCTAAAAACCCTTGCCTAGCCAAAGCCCGTGCTAAGGCCTCCGCTTTAAGTTTACGCAAAGTATATTATACGCCTATTTTCTTAAGCGAAAAAACACTTAATTGGAATTAGCCTGCTCAAACAAGCTTACTTGAATTAGCCTGCTCAAACAAGCTTAAAAAAACGTGGAATATACCGTAAAAAAAGCAAAGGCAACTATGAAGATTCCCATAACTCTCATAAGAGTACCTTGGAAACGAAGCATGTATTTTCTAAATATCGGTAAATATAAAACCCATGCTAGCCATGAAAACCAAGCTATTCCTAAAAGCGGAATGCCAATTATATACACTAGCTTTAGGCCTTGGCTAAGCCCCGTAGCCGGAACTATTTGAGAGAATAAACTTAAGAAAAAAAATATAGCTTTCACGTTAAGAATATTACAAAGAAAGCCCTCTAGAAAAGCCCCCAAGAACGGCTCTCTGGCTAAGCTAGCTTCTTTTATGCCCGGCTTCCCTTGTTCCTTTAAGGTATCAAAATTTTTCTCTAGCGAGGTAAGCTCCAGCATTTTCGCCTGTTCTTTTTTACTAGGAAAAAGCAGTTTCGAGGCTAAAAATAAAAGATAGCCACTACCCACTATTTGAATACAAAGAAAAACTAAATTGGAAAGCTTAGCAAGCGTTTCTACAGCTAATAACATAATTAAGACATGAAAAGCTAATCCCAAGCCTATCCCAAAGACTACACGCAAAACATAGCTCTTAGAACGAATAAGAGAACTACGAAGCACAATAAGAAAATCTGGCCCCGGCAATGCCATCCCAAGAAAATTAATCACAAATACAAAAAAAATCTCTTCCATAAAAATCTCAACAAAATTACCCGTTTTTATTCCTTAAAGCATTATACACTATATCATAAACTATTATAGTTAGAAGCTAAGCCATGCTTTAAAGAAAGTTTTATAGCTTTATAGTTTTATGCTTTTAACAAGAATCTTCCTCATCAAAGCAAAGGAAGAAAAAGCTTAGGGCGGAGTGGCGAAATTGGTAGACGCAGTGGATTCAAAATCCACCGAAGGTGACTTTGTAAGGGTTCGAGTCCCTTCTCCGCTAGGTATTAAAAGCCTTAGCCTTATAACTTAAGCTTGGCTAGCGCACGGGCTAAAAACTTGTAGGTAGCTTGGCTTATATAACAGGGGCTAAAAGTAGCGGCTGATTAGTAAGCTGATTAGTGATCTGATTACTCAGGGGCTTCTTTATTTTGGGCTTCTTTCTTTTCCTGAATCTCTTTTAGCACGGCCTCTATGCCATCGCGCTGGATTTGTTCTTTTAGTTCTATAATTTCTGAACGAGGCCGGAAAATTTTGCCATCGTTTTCTGAAAGCAGTCCTTCTCTATCTATCTTTATCGGAGTTCGGCTATCATTACGATTGTAAATTGACTCTATGGCATACAGCGAGCTACGAGAAGACGTATCAAGCACCGATACACTAACAAACAAAGCAAATATTATAAAACTAAAGGCTAAGAAAATTAAGGGAAAAAGATTTTTTTCCCAAAGCAGGCCCATAAAAATAGAGCCTACCAGCGTGACCTTTACTAAGGCAATAAACATAGCCAAAACAAAGTTCAGTGAGCCTAAGTCAACAAATTTTGCCGTGTAAACAGTGATGATGGTAAGCAACACAAGGGCAGAGAAAACACCCAGATAATACTTAATTGGAATAATTTTATGTTCGCTCATGAACGAATCCTTTTATTTGATATAAAAATTTTTTCGGCTAAGTAAAGTAAAAAGACCAGCCAATGCCTGTTAAACAAGATAGAGTAATGGAAAAAGAAAGATCCAAACAACATCCACAAGATGCCAGTAAAGACCTATCATCTCTACAGGCGTATAGTAGCCAGCAAACAAAGTTTTTCTGCGAACCTTTACTATCATCCACATAATTAAGCCCATGCCAATTAAGACATGAATGCCGTGAATGCCTGTGAAAACAAAGTAAAGCCCATAGAAAAGCGGCAGGTTTTCTATGCCCGCTACATTGGAAAAAGTTTCTAGCGAAATTTCACTATTAAAAAAATCATAAGGAAGCGTGCCTTCAGCAATTTTATGTGCATACTCAAAATATTTTACGGTCATAAAAATAAGACCACATATAAAAGTAAAGCTGAGAAAGATAAAAGCAGCTTTCATCTTATTGGTTTGCACGCTACGAATGCCCATGGCCATGGTGAAACTAGAAAACAGCAATACTAAGGTATTCACAGCGCCTAATTTCCAATCTAACACACTAGAGCCGTAAGCAAATACCTCCGGATAAAGATTTCTGAACATGGCATAGGCCACAAAGAGAGCCGAGAAAAATAAGACCTCTTGCGCTAAAAAAAGCCATGTTCCAATATACGCCGATGAGAATTCTTGATCGGCTGTTTGGAAATGATGCCCCACTTTGTGGTCAGTAAAGCCCTTGGGACTCTTAACAATAACGGCTGCTGTATCGTCGCTCATAGTATATATTTTCCGAGATTTTATAGCAAGGTAACCCTTATCTGCTCATCAGCTTATCAGCTTATCAGCTTATCAGCTTGCACCTCTATTTTTTTGCCTGTTTTGTTTCGCCAGATTTTCTTCTTCGCTTTCATAGTTATAAGGGCCATGCGTAATAACAGGTACCCGTTCAAAATTATGCTCATCGGGAGGCGATTTCACCGCCGTCCATTCTAAGGTCTTCCCTCCCCAAGGGTTCATCGGAGCTTTCTCGCCGTTCATCAAAGAGGCTACAAAATAACTAAACATCATAATTATGCTTAAGGCAATAAGCCAAGAACCAAAGGTTGAAAGTTGATGATAAATAGTAAATTCTTCAAGATAGGTGTAATACCTTCGAGGCATGCCCTTAGAGCCAGCCACAAACTGCGGCAAGAAACTAAGATTAAAGCCAACAAAGAATATCCAAAAAGCAATATGTGCCATAAACTCGCTATACAATTTGCCAAACATCTTAGGCCACCAAAAATGAATGCCGCCAATGAAAGCAACCACCGTTCCGCCCACCATAGTATAGTGGAAATGAGCAACTATATAATACGTATCATGGAGATGGATGTCTAAGGGAAGAAGCCCCAAAATAATACCCGTAAGACCGCCTATGGCGAAAAAAACCATAAAAGCAAAGGCCCAAAGAAACGGCGACCGCCAGCGTATAGAACCCTTATACAACGTAGCCGTCCAGTTAAAGAGTTTCACAGCCGAGGGAATGCCCACTAAAAAAGTAAGAAAAGAAAATAAAATATTAACATAGGCCGATTGCCCCGAAACAAATAAATGATGCCCCCATACTAAGAAAGAAATAAGCGCAATGGCTAAAGATGAGAAAGCAACAAATTTATAACCAAAAATATTGCGCTGCGAGAAAGTCGTGATCAGCTCACTCATAATGCCCATGGCTGGCAGAATCATGACATACACCACAGGATGCGAGTAAAACCAAAAAAAGTGTTCGAACAATACAGGATCGCCCCCTAAGTCGGCAGAGAATATGCCCACGCCTAAAAGCTTCTCTGCTAGAAGCAATAACAGCGTAATCGCAATAACCGGCGTGGCTAATACCTGAATAATAGAAGTAGAGTACAAAGCCCAAACCATCAGCGGCATTTTCATCCAAGTCATGCCTGGGGCACGCAATTTATGAATGGTCACCATGAAATTTAGCCCCGTAAGAATAGAAGAAAAACCAGCAATAAATAAACCAACGCCAACAAACAATACCGCCGTTTCGCTGGTGATGGCATAGGGTAAGTAAAAAGTCCAACCCGTATCTACTCTTCCCAAAATCATGGCCACACTGGCAATGCCCCCGCCAATCAAATAAAGATACAAACTGGCTAAATTCAGCCTAGGAAAGGCAACATCCTTAGCCCCTATATGCAAAGGGAGTACAAAATTTCCTATGGTAGCAGGAATGGAAGGAACTATAAATAAGAAAATCATGATAATCCCATGCGCGCTGAACACCGCATTATATTGCGCTGCCGTATACAGTATCTGCGCCGGCGATAGCAACTCTAAGCGAATTAAAAGAGCAAAAGAACCCCCCACGAAAAACGAGATTATCACAGCAATAAAATACATAATCCCAATTCGCTTATGATCAACAGTCAGCGCCCATGTCTTCAGGAAAACCCATATGCCCTGATGTTTTCCCGGAGAAAGATAATTTACCTCTTCTTCGGCTAAGGCTAACGATTCTTGTATTTTCATATTCTCATCCTTAAATATTGTTTTTAATAACCAGTAAATTTTAATGCCCCGAGTATAAAATATAAAGGGCCCTTACTCTTGCTTTATCTCTTTATGCTTATAGCTTAAGTTTATTTAATAGTCTTAATGTATTCTATAAGTCCGCTTAATTCTTTATCACTAAGGTAGGCAAAAGAAGGCATAACATTATTATAGCCACTTACTATCTGATTCCAAGGAGTCAGCATAGAGGTGTAAATATAATCTTCATCGGCCACGAGACTGCTGCCATCAGTAAACTCTCGCTTTTTGCCCAATAGCCCTTGCCAAGAAGGGCCTACCAATTCCCCTCCATCTAGGGTATGGCAGGCGTTACAGCCGTAAGAACGATAGAGCTTCTCACCAAGTTCTACCGGAGGAATGTTCACCTGCTCCACTGCTGTGGCAACAAAAACATCATACGAGGCATCATCAACAACGTTAATTTTTGCCCACATACTTGAATGTTCATCTCCGCAATATTCAGTGCAAAAAACTTGATACGTGCCCACTTCGTCTATTTGAAAACTTAGAACCGTATACCTATTAGGCACAACATCTCGCTTCAGGCGAATATTGGGAACATAGAAACTATGTATCACATCTTTCGATGTCATAAGAAGCCTAACCGGCTTAGACACTGGAATAGTAAGCTCACTAGCTGTTTTAAATCCTTCTTTATAAAAGAATACCCAGCTCCATTTCTGGCCAATGACTTGATATTCTAAAGCACCTTGCTTAGCAACGTTGCCCTCAAGATAATCCTTAGCGCCCCAAAGGAAAATAGCCATCACGATGACGGTAGGGACAATGGTCCATGTAATTTCAAGTTTCAGATTATGGATAACTTGCTTTTTAGCAATGGGGTTTGTATCTGGATGGTAGCGATAACGAATAATGAAATACAACATTACTCCCACTACAGCAACAAAAATGAAAACGCCGCCCCATGTTATCATATAATGCAAGAAATCATGCTCCCGCGCGTACTCGTTTACCGCCTTAGGAAAGAAAAAAGTTCCTGTTTCAGTTAGGGATTGTGCATCCATAATTTTTATTTTAATCCTTGTTCCTGTCTAACTTAATTTGCTTTGTGGCCTTGCTTCTTTTGTTTTTAGGGGCTAGGCACTGTATTTCGTTTCCTTCCATCAAGCACCAGCTTACAAACCGCTTACTTTCTTTAGTTTTTTTTCAAACCATAGGGGCTTCATTAGAAAGCGTAGAGGTTAATTCTTTTTTTCGTTTCCGTTCTACCCGCATCATGAAAAAAAACAATACCCCCAAAAAACAAACAATAAGAACACCAGCTATGCGCATCATATTCCATGCATATAAGACGTAGCCGCCAGCCTCATCATCATAGCGATAGCAATACAGAAGCACTCTGTCCATGGTCGTTATAGTTTTCTCTGCCTTCGCTTCGATAAGTGACATTTTCACATCGAAAGCCGGGTAGTTTAAGCCATAGAAGTATTTCGATATTTTCCCCTTGGGCGTAATAACATAGATAGCCGCTGTATGGGCGAACTCTCCGCTACGTTCAATAAAATCATAAAAAAACCCAAGCGCCGAGGTTAAGCGCTGAATATTAGCCAAGTCAGAGCGAAGGAACACCCAGTTATCATCGGCATTCAAAGAATATTCTCCTTCCCTATTATTAGCTGCTGCGGTATCACTAAGGCTATATTTTCCCTTAAGCACCTTGATATCGGCTACGGTATCTCTGGGGTCGAAAGATACCGAAATGGCCTGATACTCTTCTCCCATTTTCATGGGTAATTTTTTCAGCATTTCATGTTCTTCATTCAAAACAAACTGACAAAGTGAGGCACACTTGGCATAGTAAAAGCTCAACAATACTGGCTTATTCACTTCAGCGTTAAAATATTTGCTTAGCGGAAAAACCTCGCCAGCATGGTTTGTAAACACAGCCGATAAAGGCAGGGTATGGCCTAGTTTTTCTTTGATGCCAACCTCTTCTAAGTCACGTCCCACATTCACACGAACGCCAAACTCGCCATATTCTTTACGTGCTAGCTGTTCGCTCTTAGGCTTCAGGTCTGTATGAAGCGTTTCTTTTGTATCAGGATTTTCTGTTTCTTGTAGCATGCCGTTATGCTCTTCGGCGCTCATACTCTTTTCTTCTGTATCAGGATTTTCTGTTTCTTGTAGCATGCCGTTATGCTCTTCGGCGCTCATATTCTTTTCTTTTGTATCAGAATTTTCTGTTTCTTGGGGCATGCCGTTATGCTCTTCGGCGCTCATAGCCGCATCATTCATGCTAGCTTCCTCAGCATACACCCATCCTGCTATCAGGAAAAAAGTAGCTATAAAAAGCAGCGGCAGCCTCAATAATCCTATGTTCATGTTCTTTCTAAAATTTATAGTTAACGTTTTTTATAGCTGGCGATAACTTCATCAACCGCATTTTTTAACGGAATGCGAACCCTTGTTTTCTTTTCATCGGCAAAACCATAGCTGCTAAGCTCTTCTGTTTCATAGGCACGCAGCTGGGTAAGCTCTACGTTAGACGACACAGCTATATCTTGCTTAACCAGAAAATCGCGGTAGCCAGAAAACAAATAATACGTTAAAAACATAGCGAACACAAGAAACATCGTGAAGGAAGCGGCAACAACAAACAGCCCTTGCGCTTGCAAGACATCTTTTTCTACTAAGATTGTTTCATGGCTTGGCGTTTTTGCATCAGCATCAATATTCTTAGGATTATCTCTCTCTGCTTCGCTCATAGGGTTTTTGTCCATACCTTTAATATACTATTTTTTTCTTTTTTCTTAAGAAATTTTAAATAACAGTTCTTATTTTAGCCGCTAAGCATTTTCAAAATCTAAAGAATTTTTAAGATATGGATCTTTAATTGGCATAATGGCATGCCTACAAAGAATAAGTATATAAACTCCAAAAAACATAGCAGCCATGCCGAAGAAAACAAGCATATCGGAAAACCCTATGTTGACATCCAAAACATCTGTATTGGGCATGATAATCCAATACAGATCTAAAGCATGCATAAGCATTATCCAAAAAGCAAAAAAGCCTAAACTGCCAAGGTTTCTTTTTACGTTCCTAGAAACCAAAATTAGTATGGGAATAAAAACATGCCCCACAAGCAAGAGAATGCTAATTTCCTTCCAGCTTCCATTCAAACGTTTAATAAAAAACAAAGTGGTTTCAGGGATATTGGCATACCAAATAAGCATATATTGAGAAAAAGCAATGTAGGACCAAAACAAATTGAAAGTAAACAGTAATTTTCCTAAATCGTGATAATGTTCCTTATTCACCTCTTGTTTCAGCCATCCGAAAACGCGTAATACCAGTAGCACCAAAATAATAAGCGACAAAGCCCCTAGCATAGAACCAGCAAAAAAGTATACTCCAAAAATAGTTGAATACCAATGCGGATCTAAAGACATAAGCATATCTAAGGAAAAAAATGTAGTTATCAGAGCAAAGAATAAGGTAGCAAGCGGGGAGGCTTTTTGCATAATTCGTGTATGTTTATGACTGCCATCTGTATCTTGTGCCACCGATTTTTTATAATAAAAACGAGAAATAAGAATGAAGAACAGCATGTACAACGCAAAACGAAGATAAAAAAACGTATTATTCAAATATGGCGCTTTCGCCTGCAAAAGAACATCTGTCTCTACGGCTGCCGCATCGGTCCAATGATACAGCGATGACATGCCAAAAAACAAGATGGGCAAAGACAAGAGCGCCAAGAAAGGAAACACTGGCAGAAAACTCTCGGGAATGCGCCGCAGAGCCGCCGACCACTGCGAACGGGTAAGATGCTGCAAAATAACAAAAAATAAACAACCAATCGTCAGGCTCATAAAAAAAACATACGAGAAAAGATAGACAGCGAAAAATTTCGATTTCGAATCAGCCATCCCCATTTCTGCTTGACTGGAGCTTGAAGCAGCTTGATACACCGGCAGCGCATCCTCTCCATTAGCACCGGCGCCTGCATCTGCTGGGCTTTGTGAATTTAATTCAGCCGATGGCAACATGATGGCATGACCGCCGCCGCCGCGGCTTCCCCAGCTTTCATCGAAAAAGAAACCAAGAAAGGCCGTGCTTAAAAGGAGCAGCCCCAAGATAATAAGCGCCAGGGCCGGCTTCTGCAGTTTTTTTGCATCCAAATAATATGCCGCCCGCTTGCCCGCTTTGGACTCCAGCTCCAGGCCATGTTCTGGCCCTTTTTCTGTTTTTTCTTCCTTAATATCTGCGTTCATAGGTAATAGGTAATAGGTATGGCTTAAATTTTATAATTTTTTTAGTAGAAACTGCTTCGTTTTTCAAGTATATTTCTTGCTTTCTTGCTTTTTGTTGCCCGTGTTGCCTTTTTTCAATTGTAATTAGCTATCATAACTAAAGCATGAATAATCGCCATAATCATAAACCTTAGCAACAATTATAGGTACAGATATCCATATTAAAGTAATAACATCAAATGCATGAAGAGTACCTGCCAGCTCCCCTATTGGAGTTGTCAGCAGATACATTATTTTCTCTACTATTTTGCTTAGTATCCCCATTATGTCTTTCTTTATTTTAGCACCACCACCTAACCTATATCCTTGTAAGCCGGAGGGTACTTTTACTTCTCTTCTAGTAAGTTTTTATCCGCCCTCACGTATTAAAGCTACTTAGCTATTTCTTCTGCTGTTTTTTCTTCTGCTGCTGTTGCTTCAAGATACTCCTTTCGCTCACGAATCAGTAAAATCCGCTGCGCTGGCGGCACATCAGATAGCGCAGCGTTACGCGCTACCTGCAAGGTTCGAATATAGGAGACTATAGACCACCTATCTTCTGCGGCTACCTGCAAAGAGTAGCTAGGCATCGTTCTTCTGCCATGGCTAATGATGTTAAATATTTCACCATCGCTCATGGACATAACCACCATATCGGATAAATCTGGAGGGCGAGGAAAGCCTAAGGCACGTTCTATAATAATACTCTTTGCCGTGCCTACTCTATCATGGCAAGCTGCGCAATAAATATTAAATTGCTGTTCGCCACGAAAAATTAACTCCTTCGTTACTGCTAGCGGAATGCGCTCTGTGTAAGTAATATTATCAGGGAATTCAGTTTGGTTGATGGAGGCCGCTACAAAGCTAAGATATTCTTCAGATTTTGAATCAATATAATTTCCTGCTAGGTCTAATCCAAAAAACAAGCGAGCATCGCTTTTTTGGAAAGCTTTATTTTGCGATGTTGTATCTACCCCAAAAGGCAAGACTCCTTCTGGCACTTCAATTTTCTGTGATTGCGCCCGAAATTTGGGCTGTATATCCATGTTGGGGTTGGGATGTATCGGCCTTTCTTTTGAGAAATTCCCCCGGCAAGATGAAAGGAAAAACGCCATGCTTATTCCTAATGCTATTAAGAAAATAAGCCCTGCTCTGTCTTTTCGGAAATTTTTGTTTTTATTCTTTAAGCCCATGCCCATAGCACCCGAGGTTACAGTTACGCCTCGGCTCATCTTCAAGCTCTTCTTTACACAAAGTTTCATTCTATCTTCCTCAAAAAAGCAGCCATTAAGGTTGGTCGTAAAGGATTTCTATGGCTTCGCCGCCCATAGCCTTCATAAGAGACTTCGTTTTGATGGCATCAAACTGGGGGTCTTCTGCTGCCACGCTAAGAAAAAACCTATCGTAAGAAGCACGATAAAACGATGTGTGCGTGAACAAAGAATGGCTGAATTTTGGTAGCCCATTCAGCATGAACATGCCAATAACAACAGAAAAGGCAGAACTTAAAATAATCAGCTCAAAGGTAATAGGCACGAAAGCCTCGGTAGAAATATAAGGCTTTCCGCTAATAAGAAGCGGATAGGCCGCGGCTGCCGCCCAGACCTGCAAAGCATAGCCACCTAATCCCCCCAATATAGCACACGTAATAACAATCCAACCCAAGCGAGAATCATGGATGTCCATCGCTTTATCCATGCCGTGAATAGGGAAGGGGCTATGCGTATCGAAATTTTGATAGCCTGCCTTGCGAAAAGCCGAGGCAGCGCCCAATAGCTCTTTGGGGTTTTCAAAAGAGGCAGCCATGCCCGCTACAATCTTCCCTTCCGCCCTGCTTTCTTCTATCTGCTCTTTACTGTCTTCCATAGCGTTCAAGGTTTTTATTTTCTGTAGCCGCCAAGCCAAAGATTTAATTTTCTAATTTACAGTTTTACTTCCTGCTCAATATTTAAAAGTTTATCGGCTTTTCAACAAAGGCATGTTTATAACCAGCCACTTTTATACTATACAAACAGGATTCTATAATTTTAAACATTTTGTTTAGTAGCATTTTCATCGGTTTTATATGAGGCATGATGGGGATTAGCCTTATCCATAATTCCCATAATTTCAGATATGGCTATCATGGGCAAGAACCTTAGGAAGGTTAAAAACATGGTAAAGAAAAGACCAAAGGTGCCAAGATACATGGTAATATCCACCCATGTAGGAATATAGTAACCCCAGTTGGCTGGCAGGAAGTCTCTGTGCAGCGAGGTAACAATAATAACAAAGCGCTCAAACCACATGCCAATATTTATCAAGATGGAAATAACAAAGGCAACAGCAATATTTCTCCGTAGTTTTTTTATCCAAAAAAGCTGTGGCACAAAAACATTACAACAAAACATAATCCAATACGCCCATGCGTAAGGACCAAAGGCTCTATTGACAAAGGCAAAGCGTTCAAATTCATTCCCAGAGTACCATGCCATAAAAAATTCTATGGAATAGGCATAGCCGACCATGCAGCCTGTAGCCAGCAAAAACTTATTCATCGTATCTATATGATACAGCGTAACAAACTGCTTGAAGCCGTAGACCTCTCTGGCTATAATCAAGAGCGTCACCACTAAGGCAAAGCCCGAAAAAATAGCGCCGGCTACAAAGTAAGGCGGGAAAATAGTAGTATGCCAACCCGGAAGCTGCGAGACCGCAAAGTCAAAACTAACCACACTATGCACCGAAAGCACAAGCGGCGTGGCAATGCCCGCTAAGATAAGATAGGCCCGTTCATAGTTTATCCAATGCCGCGCCGAGCCGCGCCAGCCCAAAGCAAATACTCCATACAGAATTTTGCTGATACCCTTTTTTGCCCTATCTCGCATCACGGCTAAATCTGGCACGAGGCCCACATACCAAAATAGGAGCGAGACAAGAAGATACGTGTTAAAGGCAAAGAGATCCCAAAGCAAAGGGCTACGAAAGTTCGGCCATAAAAGCATTTGATTAGGCACAGGTATCATAAAGTAATCCACCCAAGGTCTTCCGGTATGCAAGGCGGGAAATTGCAAGGCGCAAACAACAGCAAATAAGGTCATCGCCTCGGCAAAGCGATTGATGGAGGTACGCCAGCGCTGGCGGCAAAGAAATAAAACAGCCGAGATTAAGGTGCCAGCATGCCCAATGCCAACCCACCAAACTAGGTTAATAATGCCGTAACCCCATGCCACAGGATGCGAAACGCCCCATACGCCCACGCCTTCCCAAACCAGCCAAACAACACTTACGCCATACAGCATAAGAAGACTCATAGCAGCCACGAAGGCAATAACCCACCAACTTGGCGGAGTGCCACTTGTTGGCGCTGTAACATCCCTAGCTATATCACTAAAACTAGGATTGCCACTAACTAGCCTTGGCAGGGCTACTGAATCGCTGGTATCTTGGCTCATAGCGTATTTTTTTTCTTTTTCTCCACTTAGGTATGTAGTGTTCTAATGTAGTTTAGCATTCCGATTTGGCTTAGCGTCATAATTTAATTTAGCGTTCTAATTTAGCTCTGGCTTCATGGACTATTTTACCAAGCTCATTGCTTAGCCATTTCCATAGCGAGCGGGCATGTTTGTATTGGGATTATCAACAGCCGCCAAATAGGTAGTGCGCGGGCGTGTATTTAATTCGCCAAGCAAACTATAATTACGCGGATTTTTCTTAAGTTTTACTATGCGGCTTTTCTTGTTAAGAATATCGCCGAAAGTAATAGCCGAGGTGGGGCAGACTTGCTCGCAGGCCGTCTGGATTTCGGCATCAACAAGAGAACGTTTTTCATTACGAGATTGTATGCGCTTTGCATTAATTCGCTGCACGCAGTAAGTACATTTTTCCATAACGCCGCGCATGCGCACGGTTACATCAGGGTTAAAAACCATTTTAAGCGATTCTTTAGGCTCGCGAAAAACATCAAAGACATGAGAACTCAATCGTTTTTGCGAATGCTCAGAGCGACCATGGTAATCAAAAAAATTGAAGCGTCTTACCTTGTAAGGGCAGTTGTTTGAACAGAAGCGAGTGCCTATGCATCGGTTATAAACCATGTCGTTAAGGCCTTCATCGCTATGCACGGTGGCGGCTACAGGACAAACTTGCTCGCAAGGTGCTTGCTCGCATTGCATGCAGTTTACCGGCTGAATAAGAGGCTTAGGGTTTTCAGGGTCGCCTTCAAAATACCTATCCAATCTTATCCAATGCATCTCTCTGCCACGCAGCACCATTTCTTTACCCACTACTGGTATATTGTTCTCTGCTTGACAGGCTATGGTGCAGGCATTACAGCCAATGCAGCTAGCAAGATCGATGGTCATAGCCCACTGATATTCGCCGACATACTTGGGGTCTTGGAAGATGGAAAGCCCTTCGCTTTGATCTTCGGGAAGGCCATGCTCGCGGCGCTTGGCTATTCTTTTTTCCAGCTGCAATACCCTATCATGATAGGCCGGGAGCTTGGGTATCTCTACCTCTTCAGCAGCAAACTTCGGATGTTTTTTAAACTCTTCTAAATCGGCATGGCGGTATAAGGGTCTATCGTTTTGGCTGTTACTGGAAACGCCCCCGGTAAAAAGCTCATCATCAACTTTCCAGTGATCTTGCACAGAGGCCACAAGCGACTTTTCTCCAGTTTTCTCCAAGACAAGCCCTTCAAAAAAGAAGCCTGCATGCTCACTGGAAAGCATATTTCCCACAGAAAAACCACTGCCTTCAGCAATGTCTCCGCTCTCTGTTTGTCCATAGCCAAGCCGCACACTTACCGAGCCTGCTGCCTGCCCGGGCGTTATCCATGCAGGGCCCTCTACGGTTTGTCCTGCTAAAGTAAGCCGCAGCACATCATAAGATTTTATATCGTATTTCAACGAATCAGCATAAGAGAGCATGATCACGTTTTCCCAAGTAATTTTCGTAATGGGATCGGGAAGCTCTTGTAGCCATGCGTTATTAATATAGCGTCCATCGTATACACTGTAATCGGCGCGCACACTTAACTCTACACCTGTAAAAGCTTCTTTAAGCGGAATTTGGCCCTTTTCAATGTTAAAAATAAACTTATCGATAGCCATGCTAACTTTCTTAGGCGACCTAACACGCATTCCAAAGCCGCTATTCAGCAAGCCTTTAAACGCTCTTTCAGAAACAGCCAAAGTAGCCCGTACCGTCTTTCTGCTCTCCGCTGGCCTGCCACTGCTTCCAAGCAGTTTATTCAAAAACCCAATACGCGAGCGCGAGCCATCATGCAAGGGCTGCAATAAGGGCTGCTGCACGGCAAAAGCTCCTTTATGCCCCAGCAAGTCTCCCCAATCTTCTAAGAAATGCAGTAAAGGCAGAACATACTGAGAGGCTTTGGCTGTTTTTTCTGTTTTTAAAGCCAAAGAAAGCGTATTTACGCCCTTAAAAAGTTCGGGGAAGTTAAAAGCATGTGGCGCTTTATAAAATAAATCGCTATCGAGAAAGGCAGCATGGTTAATCTTCTTTGCTTGTAAATCATCACGAAGCCGCAGCAAGGCTGCATGGCTGGTTTCTTGTAGCTCTGGATGCGAAGCAGAATCGAAAGGGCTAGCATAGTATTTCACCGGAGCACGCAAGAGCTGGTTGATGTAAAACACCAAAGCATGAACCAAAGGTGGCTGCTCGGCGCCGGCCACCATCAGCGAACGACCAGCATGCATGAGCATGTCCTGCACAAGCTCTGGCACCACTAAAAAGGCTTGCTCTGTTTTTAAAACATCAAAAGACTTATTTAGCTTTTTGCTAAGCAAGGTTATCAGTTTCTTAGGAATTCCTTTTGTTTGCACCCGATAAAGTTCTATCAAAAAAGCATAGGCCAAAAGTTCAACATTAGAAGCCTTAACAAGAAAACGATGATCGGCAGCAGCCCCCGTAAGACTGAAACTATTTTCAAATTGATACAAGCGATTCATGTTTTTTTCGGGGTTGCGCCGTTTTGAAAATTCGGCAGCCGCAGCTAAATTCCCCGTTTCAAGACCAAGGAAATCACCGCCAAGCGAAACAATCACATCGGCATGTTCATACAAGGGCATGGGCAAGGCTCGCTCAAGCGTGGCCAGCTTTATCCCCTCGTAGATGGCATCGTTATTAATTGCGTCATAACGATAGCTACGAAGCAAAGGATAACGCTCTTTTAGTTCTTTGAGCAAACGATAATAACTTGGCGATGGGCTATGCGAGTAAATAAGCGCTGTGCCCTCACCGGCATAGCTATCTTGAAAGGCCATGTCCATCCATTCATCCATAGCCCTATCAAAACGCAAGCCTTGTTTCAGCGGCCAGTTATATCTATCGGGGTCGTAAAGATCTAAAATTTCTGCCTGCTGGAAAGCTGTGGTTTTGCCAGCGTTCTCGGGAAACAGCGGGTTGCCCTCTATTTTTACAGGATGCCCGCCCTCATAATTTTTAACAAGCAGCCCCGTCACTTCTTCTCTTAAAGAAGAGGCGCTAGCAAAATATATGGGTTTGCCGGGCAGAAGATACTCCGGCTGGCCATTAGCATAAGGATACAGTTTTTTAAGCGGCTTTCGAATGGCCGCACAACCACTTAAACTAAGGCCCGTCAGCGCTAATGGCGCTGCCATGTGCTTTAGGAAGTTACGCCGCGAAACTCCCTCGCCTTCCTTCGTCTTTTTTATATCGCTCAAGTCTCCAGCTTCCCTGCTCGATACAGGAAGCCGGCTAGCCCCCACGGGGAATTCTCTTTGCTTAGCTGCTTTTACTGAAGGATCGCCAGCTAAGTCTGCAAAGCTAGTCCAGGGTTTTTTCTTTATCATGATATGTTAAATTCGAAGCAATCTATCAGGAAGCCTTAAGTTTGTTAAAACAACTGTATCATCAAAAGCTATTTAAAAAATTAACGATGACAGGCAGAGCAGTTTTGGCTGGGATTGATATTTAAATTCGCCGCAATTTTCCCGCCAACTTCTTCACGAGAAAATAAGCGTTTCTTTCCAGCCGAAAGTGCTTTCACATCGGCCACACTAAAGGCTTGTTCGCTAAGAACACTGAAGGAGCTTTCTGCCACCGGCCATTGCATTTCGGTGATGAACTCTTGGGGACGCAAATTAGCATTGGGGTTGCGATGGCACTCTAAACACCAACCCATAGATAGCGGCTCCGCCTGAAAAACCACCTCCATTTGATCTATACGCCCATGGCACTCCGAGCAACCAACGCCTGCCGAAATATGCCGACTATGGTTAAAATACGCATGTTCTGGCAGCGTATGCACCTTCACCCACTGAATAGGCTCGTTGTTTGAGTAGCTGGCCTCTACTAACTTTATCTCATCGCTATTCGTCTGCACTATTTCATGGCAATTCATGCATACCTGCGTAGGCGGAACAGCCGCATGGGCTGCTTTGTCTACCGTAAAATGACAGTACCGACAATCTATGCCCAAAGCCCCCGCATGCAGCTTATGGCTGTAGTTTATCGGCTGCTCTGGCTGATAACCCACGTTTAAATTTTTTGGCGAAAACCAATACCAAAATACAAACACTAAGGCTATCATAGAAAAGGCTGCCCCCATAACTAGGACAGGCGTTACTTTATCTACCCACTTTGGAAAAATCATGTTTTTTTGCTTTTCAAATATTTTCTTTTCAAATACTATACATTAAATGCTTAGGTTTTCTCTTATTTCCTATCACCTGTTTCTATGCTTAGCATAGTATAGCATAGAAGCCTAGCTATGCTTTGATATTTTTTAAAAAATATACATGCCCCCATAAAATATAGACATGTTGCTATTTCCTAGGTCTATCTAGCTTCTTTATTGGCATGCCTAACATGCTATGCTAGCTACAAAAAGCAAGTTTTCTATGATAGCTATAAAAACTGAATTTAAGGGTTTTATTCGAAAAAGCCGTTGGCTATGCGGTTTTTCCAGCGAGGATGTTTATATTTTGGATCTTTATATTCATCGAAATTAGTATCTATCTTGGTAGCAAAATCATCTTCTTCTAATAAGGCAGCTTCTTCAACATCCCATAATTCTCGGTTAAGCCCTGCTCCTTGGATGATAATATCCTCTAATACCGATCTTCCTTGTATGCTCTTTCCCTCTTCGCTCTTATAGCCCAAATCATCTTCAGCTATGGCTGTTTCAACAACTTCATAGAGGTCTCGCCAAAAAGCACCAGAAATAAGGTCGAAGGCCCAGCCACTATCGCCAGATTCCACTTTTTCATCAAAACGGCCTTCATTGAGCAGGCTCATAAACACTATTTCTACAGGATCAATGCTTTTATATTCAGCTACAGCCACGCGCATGTCTTCGAAGCATTCTAGATTAACGTAGGCCTGCCATTCTTTTTCATCTTCAATTTTCCAGTATTTCTCGAAAGCAAATTCTCCAGTTTTCAGGTCTACGGCGGAATACACATCGAAATTCCGCAGAAAATCTGTATAGCGTTCACGAAAAAGCTGTAGCATATGCTTGCCTTTCTCGGCAAGCACGTAGTTTGCTCCCTCAATTTTTATTTGCTCACTACTCAGAAGCCTCTCAAATGCTCGCTCCAAGAAGCTCTCATCACCTTCTAGTAAAATGCTATGAGTTTTGCCTTCATGCAGACGTTTTAAAAGAAACAGCATTTCAAAATTTTGCCGTTTCTCTTCGCTCATTTTCGATTCGATATCACGTTTTTTAGCTGGCACAGCAGGCTTCCATCAAAGTTTTCTTCCTTTTATCTCAAAAGATAAGCATTTCAAAAAAAGGCATAGTGGGTTACTTGTAGCAGGCCTGCGCGCTAGCTATTTACTTCGGAAGCCTCGCAAATGTAAATACAAATGCAAATACTCGCTCCAAAAAGCTCTCATCACCAGTAAAATGCTATGCGTTTTACCTTCATGCAGGCGTTTTAAAAGAAACAGCATTTCAAAATTTTGCCGTTTCTCTTCGCTCATTTTCGATTCGATATCACGTTTTTTAGCTGGCACAGCAGGCTTCCATTAAAGTTTTCTTCCTTCTTTTATCTCAAAAGATAAGCATTTCAAAAAAAGCACTTAGCAGGGAATCGCAGCTAGATAAAGAATGCCCAACGAAGATGCGCCAAGAACATTATACTTATATGCCATAAAAAACGCTATTAAAAGGAAAAGGAACTCGTTATAAGCACAGCCGCTGAAATAGCTAAGGCACCCTCAATAATGGCTGCCCCCATGTTTCGGTCTTTGGAAATTTCATGGCTTAACAGAGATTTATTGAGAATAACTTTATCGGCCAAGAAACGCGTAACAATGAGCAAGACACTTCCGTTTATGAAATATGCCGTAAGCGTGAGGATGTTTAGTGTGCTTTGCAAGGGATAACTAATAATAAATGAAATAGCTATAAGCGCAAGACCCACGGCCACTCCGCAGGCTGCATTATCATCTTCTAGTTCTTTCATAACATCGTAGCCTGCTATGCTTATATACAGTTTAAAAAACAGGAACAAAGCAGCTTGCCCTGCTATGAAGTAGAGGACAAAGAAGAGTATATCTAAGTACGCTGTTTCAAGGTTAGGCGTGAGAATAAGTCCACGAATAAGAAGCGCCGAGGAAAAATAAGCTCCCATAACAACAGCTCCTACCCCCACATTCCTATCTTCTATTATTTCTTTAAGGTTAGAAAAGCGACTTAAAAAAAGCTTATCGTTTACATAAAAGACGATGTTTAAAAGTACAATAGCAAAGCTACCCCAAAGAAAGGTTTCTATCAAATCAGAAAAAATGCTGGGCATCATAATACCAATTCTGCCCGCTGTTGGCGAGGAAATAACCGCCGAGATTACAATGGTGATGCCTGCCCAATACCCTGCCATTGGCAAAGCCATGGCTAGGTTGTCTTTTAGCACTAGTTCCTCACTTAGCTTAAAAGAAGGATGTAGCTTATCCTTGACAAGTCCAGCGATATAAAATAACACAAAGCCCTCGGCAAGAAAAATTATGGCTTCCCATTCAATGACATTCGTTACGTTATTAAGAAAATTCATATGTATATCCTTTGTTTTTCATAAGCGTATTTGTTACAAGAGTAGCAAAAAAGCAGTTTCGGCTTACACCTCTGGCTCTTTCGTTTTTGTTTTTATTCCGTATTTATTTCGTTTTCAAAGGCTAAAAAAACTACTGCACTGCAATCTTGGATTACTTTCCAAAACCGCCGCCGCCACCGCCGCCAAAAAAGCTTCTTCGTGAATTTGAAAAACTGCGTACCGTTCTGTTCTGTGATGAGCCAAAGCTGCCGCGACTAGATTTGCTGGCATTGCCAAAGCCCCCAGATTTTAAGGCCTGCGATGCCGAGCGCGTTCGAAAAGATCGTTGCGCCGAACTAGGGTTTCGTAAACTTCTCTTAATACCACTAGTCGCCGTTTTTCCGCTATTCGGGCTTTTTACCGTTGTTCCCGTAGCACGCCCAGTAGCCCCAGAGTTGTAGCTTGAAGTCCTGCTTTTATAGTTTGCGCCAGAGCTTGTCCTAGGAGATCCGTAGTAGCTAGGATACCTTCCGTAGCCATACGGAGAAGCGTAAAAACCATGCGGCCTTAACAAATAGCTCATCAGCAAAATATTTCCGATTGGGTAAAATCCGCCGTAGTAGGCAGAGCCGCCATAAATTTGCGAATTTCCCTCAACTACCACATCGGCATTCTCGCCTTGCTGAGAAATTTGAATGGTCGCTATCTCTTGCACCTCGCCGGCTACCGGCTCGGTTGTTAGCGAAAAACCATAGCTTCCCTTTTCCTCGCTTGAAAACTCTTCTACCTTGATGAAATCAATAACCCCATCGGCATTCAAATCAAGATTGTTAATTCCATCTTCTCGGTTCAAACTTTTCTCAAGCTCTTCCGCACTAGAGCTTTCTTTGATTACCGCCACTAAGGCTTGTAAATCTAACCCTGCGGCAGCTTCCTCGTTATACGTTGCTACAATACGTTCTTGGTTTTGCTGCTCTACGCTAGGACGTACTCTACTTGGTCCAAATACCGAAGATCCTATCCAAAGTATAAGAAACATAAAGCCAAAGGCATACATAAGTGGCGAAAAATTCATAATTACTTCCTATTTCTTTTCTTAGGCTTTCTCAAACCTAAATTCAAGCCTAAATTTAAACCTAAATTTAGGCTTGAATTACACAGCTTTTCATTCATGCAAGCATAACATGCTTTATCTAACATAAGATGCTTTATTATTATTTCGTTTTGTTTTATCCATACCTTTACTAAAATATGTAGCTAACTCTTTTTTACATGTACCTATTATTTTATTGTCTTTAATAAAAAAAATCTTCTTTTTCTTTTCTTCTTCAAGTTTTCTAATCTCTTGTTTACTTAGTCTTTCACTTAAAAAACCTATTAATATCATATGCTTAGCCAAAATAGAATCCATGCAGTACATACTACTTTAATACCTGACCCTTACAATTAAAATTATCAAAATGAGATTGAGATATAAGGTATTTCTTTCAAGCTAAAGTATTGCATGGGTAAAGAGTAACCCGCTGACACCCACTCTCTTACTATAAATAAATACTTCTATTTCATAATTAGAAGCTAAATTATTCTTTTTAATAAAGGTTTTTCTTGCAATAACCCTTTAGGCTTACCACGTAAGTTTAAAGTAAAGGAGTATTTTAAATAATCAACTTTAAATTCTAAACTGCAATTTTCAAGATTAAAATTATACAAATTCAAACATTAAACTGCTATTTTTGCATCAAAACTATCACCATAATTTTTTTCCCAGTATCTGCCTCTTTAGTTTCAGCAGGCTTTCATAGTACAATGAAAGCCAATATTCAAAAAAACCTGTAGTTTTTTCTTAAAATATATGATTTATCCCTTTTATCCTTTGTTTCTTAACTTTTTTAACCTTTCTAAAATGATAAAGCTCCTCGGCTCAAATTTCCTTTCAAAATTCTCTTCTTGTCGATTCAGTTTTTACTTTTCCCTGTATCTTGCTTGCAACATGCTGCTCATCTGCCTGCCAGCAAAAATTCAAGCTCAAGATTTTTTTTACACCGTGCGCGGTTTTCTGCAAAATGAAGCCGGGCAGCCCATTCCTAACGCTAATATCCAAATAGAAGATATTCTTGGAGCCTTTGCCCAAAGCGATGAAACCGGCGCCTTCAGCTTGCTGATTACCAGCGCTGAGGTTAAAGACAAAGAATCTCTTACCCTTATTATCCGTATTGCCGGCTCTGACCCAGGCACTAGGCAGACCATCGCCTACTCCTTAGCCTTAGATGAGTCTATCCCCCGAACACTTACCCTTTTTGTAGGTGAAGCCGAGATAGGCGAAGCCGAAACATCCCCCCAGGCTCAAAATAATTTACTTAGATTACGAGAGGTTGTTGTAAGCCAAAATGATAGGCAAAGAGATAAGGAAAAAAAATCGCTCGCCACAACCTTGCTTAGCCAAAAAGACCTAGAGTCTCTGCAGATAAAACAAGCTCAAGACCTAAGTGCTATCTCGCCAAACTTCATTGTCTTAGATGCCGAAACGACCTTTGCCCTTTATTTCTCGGTGCGCGGCATGTCATCGCTGAACACCTTTGATCCCATTGTGGCTATCTACATAGACGATGTAGCGCAGTTCCAAAGTTATAATGCTCCCCTCGATTTTCTTAACCTGCAAAGCATAGAATTCTTAAAAGGCCCCCAGCTTACGCTTTACGGACGCAATGCCATGGGCGGCATTTTAAGTTTACGCACCAAGAAGCCTCCCAACCGTTTTTCAATTTCCGGCTCTGCCGATGTCGGCTTCCCCAAGATTAACGGAAGCTTTATGCCCTCTTTGCTCACCCATAACTATAGTTTAAACATGTCTTTCCCGCTTCTTATCGATAAGGCCTACATGCAAGCCCAAGCCTATTACTCTTCTAGCGATGGCATCTATACAAACGTAGTAGCTGGCGCTTATGAAGGCGGCAAGACCGTGGCTAACGGCGCCTTAGCCTTTAATGTCGCTCTTTCGCAGAATCTTTCGCTTAGCCTATCGGGGCGTTATGACTATAGCAAAACCGAGCCTTATCCCTATGCGCCCTCGCCCAGTTATGCCGAAGAGAAGCCTTTTCAAACAGAACATAACAGGCAAAATTTATCCAAGCGCAACTCTGGTTCGGCTGTCGTGAAATTCAACTACACTCATCCGCTTTTCAATTTGCTTTCGGTAAGCAGTTACGAAAATTTCAACAATGATACCGGCCTAGATGCCGATTTCAGCAGCACGAACTTCACCTATGTACAAGTGAACATTGCCAACAATCTTTTTACCGAAGAATTCCGCCTTTCCTCCACAGCCCTCTCCGAGAGTTTTTTTTCATGGTCCCTCGGCTCATATTTTTATTATCAGACATTGAATTCTGAAGCGATACTGAGTGTTTTGATCATCAACCCTTCTTACAGCAAATTTGTTCTCACAGAAGAAAAAGCATGGGGCCTAGCTTTCTTCTGGTCTTTTCTTATCCCCTTAAACGATTGGTTTTCTATCACCTCCGGCTGGCGTCTTGATATTGATAGCAAGAAAACCACCATAGATTTTTTTACGCTTACGCCTAGCGGCAAATCCGGTCGCGATAGTCTTGTGGAAAAGCCTGTTTCCATTACTCCCTCGCCTCGTCTTGTTTTCAGTTTCACGCCTTTCCAAGATGCTACGCTTTTCCTCTCTACGGCGCGTGGTTTTCGTTCTGGGGGGCTAAATAGGTTCACCACTCGTAAAGAATTTATAAGCTACAAGCCCGAATACACATGGCAGACCGAGCTGGGCCTTAACGCCTCTTTGGGATCGGCCAATATTTCTTTTTCTCTTTTTTACATTTACTGGCGCCAGCAACAGGTGAACATTGTTTTCCCAAGCGGCGAGCCTGCTGTTGAGTTCGGCATCATCAACGCCGAGAAATCTAAAAGCTACGGCTTTGAGGCGGAGTTCTCCAAAGCTCTGCCCTTAGGCTTCACTCCCCAATTTTCCGTTGGTCTTGTTGAGGCCTATTTCACTTCTTTTGACAAGGTCCAAGACGCTGCGGGAAACACCAGCAACCTGCATGGCAAACGCCAGCCTTTTACCCCGCAATCCACGGCTAGAATTGGGCTTCAGCATAGCTATACGCTCAAGCGAAAAAAAATCCAGTTCTCGCATACTAACCGCCTTGATTGGAATTACTTCTCTGGCATTTATTACAACGCTGAAAACACCTCTGAATTTTATGAGGGCGGTTATGGGCTTTTGAATTTTAGTTCCAGTTTTGACATCAACCAAGTCACCCTTACTTTCTGGGTGAAGAATTTGCTTGACAGGCGTTTCATTGCCTTCTTGCTTCCCTTTGGTAATTTGCGAAATGCTTCTTCGGCCACGCAGTCCGGCCTCATCGACATCCCCCTCGATCCCACGAAGCTCGGCCAGCCTCTTTCCTTAGGCCTCAAGGTTTCTTTTGCTTA
>JAUXHF010000375.1 GCA_030621685.1 Spirochaetota bacterium | reverse complement strand
TACGTAGAAGCCAGAATATGTGTACCTTGTTTTAAATTTAAAACAAGGCATGTAAGCAAATAGCACACTCTATGCTATAAAAACATAAAACCCCATTCACTTTTTAGTTTTTTAGTTTTTTACTCCGAAAACTTTTCGCTATCGAATTTCGGCAAAACAGTCTTTTTTCTAAAAAACCCTAAAAGCTAAAAAATTTAGCCCAATAATCAAAATTTTGATTATGCTTACTACTAATAAACATCTGTAAAAACTTGGGCATTAAACCAACTTTACGGATAAAACATTACGATACTAACAAAATAATTATAAAGAGCGTACTTCTATGGCAAAAACTTTTTCTACCATGAAACTTAAACTAGGCGAAACAGCAGCTGCTTTCCGATTGCCCGCAGCTAACGGATACGGAGAAGTTTCTTTGCAGAGCTTACGTGCTGCTAAGGGCTACCTCATTGTTTTTACCTGCTGCCACTGTCCTTTTGCCGTGCATGTTGTCGATGAGCTAGTCAAGATAGCAAAGCAATACTTAGAAAAAGGCATACAAACTGTTGCCATAAGCTCTAATGATGCCCAAAAATTCCCTGCTGATTCTATGGAGGCGATGACTGAAGAGGCCAAAAAGCGCGGCTTTCAGTTCCCTTTCCTCTACGATGAGAGCCAAGAAGTGGCGCAAGCTTATTTTGCTTCGTGTACTCCAGATTTCTTTGTTTTCAATGCAAAACGAGAACTTTTTTATCGCGGACAAATGGATAGCAGCCGCCCTGGCGATGCTAAACTTGTTACTGGTGAAGACCTACGCCAAAACCTTGATGCTCTCATTCAAGACAAACCAGCCTTCCCTGCAGAAAAACAAATTCCTAGCATGGGCTGTAATATTAAGTGGAAAGATGGCAATCTACCAAGCTACGCATAAAACGCTCATTTTTTAGTACATATTTCATCGCTAATTTCATCTGCTAATTTCCTCTGCTAATTTAGCGGCCTAATAAGGTTGCTTCAAGAGTTTCGACAATCTTTTTAACGTTACTGTAAAAGACTTTGTTTTTAGCCAGTGATGCAGCCTTAGCCAGCAAGCTATACTTGTTAGTAGCGCTCTAAGTCCCAGCAGAGTAAAGGGCATCGGG
>JAUXHF010000039.1 GCA_030621685.1 Spirochaetota bacterium | reverse complement strand
CTGATTATCTGCAAAATTCAAACCAAAATCCAAACCAAAATTCAAACCCTTCTGCTGTTCACATGCTGCGCTATATTGTTTTGTAAGCAGAAGATAATCCCAAAAAATTATAGAAAAATTTCATTTCTATAAAAAACACTCTAAAATGTAAAAACATACTAAAATAAAATTGAATAGCTTCTACTTGCTTTGCTTCTACTTGCTTTGCTTCTAAAGGCTTTATTAAAAAAACATCAGCAAAATAGTTTTTTAGAGAAATACTTTCAGGAGGAAACTTACCTTCTCTTACAATTTTTTTCATTACCAAAAAAAACTACTTTGCAAAAACACCGATACGAGGAGTGTCAAAATGAAAAAATTTTTTTCAAAAAAAATTTTCTTAATTGGGCTTGCCTTTACTTTTTTGCTAAGTTCCTTTGCACTAGCGCAAAATGTAAAAGTAGGCTTAATTACAAAAACAGAAACAAACCCATTTTTTGTTAAAATGCGGGAAGGTGCTAAGGCTAAAGCCGATGAGCTAGGGGCGCAGCTGTTTACAGCAGCCGGAACCTTTGACGGTGATAACCAAAGCCAAGTAACAGCCATAGAAAACATGATCAATGCTGGCGTGCAGGGCATACTTATAACACCAAGTGATACGAAGGCAATTGTCCCAACTATCCGCAAAGCCCGAAAGCAGGGCGTTCTGATTATAGCCTTAGACACACCAACCAGTCCGCAAAACGCCACTGATGCTCTGTTTGCCACAGACAACTTCAAAGCTGGCGTGCTTATTGGGCAGTATGCCAAAGCAGCCATGGGGCAGGAAAAATATGTTATCGCTACCTTAGATTTGGCCCCCGGTATCACCGTTGGCGAATTACGCCATAACGGCTTTCTTCAAGGTCTTGGTGTTCCCACAAATGATAGCCGTATTGTCTGCAGCCAAGATACTCGTGGCGATCAGGCCAAGGGGCAAACAGCTATGGAAAACTGTCTTACGATCAACCCCAACATAAACTTAGTCTACACCATCAATGAGCCTGCAGCTTTTGGCGCCTATCAAGCTCTAAAGCGCGCCGGCAAACAAAAAAAAGTTCTTGTTGTTTCTGTTGACGGTGGTTGTGCCGGCATCCGCGGCGTTGTTGCTGGGAAAATTGCTGCTACCTCGCAGCAGTATCCTTTGAAAATGGCTGCTCTTGGTGTTGAAGCGGTTGTCAATTTCGCAAAAACTGGCAAAAAACCCAGCGGTTATACCGATACCGGTGTTACGCTCATCGCTGAAAAAAGTGCTAAGGGCGTAAAAAGTGAAAACACTCAATTCGGCTTAGCCAATTGCTGGGGTTAAAGCTGGGTTACAATTAATTATTATGTAAAGCTTAGCCAATTTTTTTTATACGCTTTACATAAATTCAATACTCTTTTTATTGTTATTTATTGAAGACTAGGGTTTTTCTATTGCCTCTATAAAATTTCTTGCAAGCTTTACATTTTTATGTTTCAGGCAGAAATATAAGCCATAGAAAGCCCCGTCTTCAGTATCTTTTGGATGCCCGCTGCCATGTCTGTTCTCAGAAGTTTTTTGACAAAACCAACTGTTGGTCCCTTTGTGGCGCTTGTTTTAGCCTCCGTTTTCTTTAGCACACAATCAGATAGATTTCTAACAGCAAGTAATTTCTCATTTATCCTACAGCAAGTTATGGTTGTAGGCACTTTGGCAATTGGGCAAACACTGATTATCTTAACAAAAGGCATTGACTTGTCTTGCGGACTTATCATGGCCTTCGCCTCAATTGTCATGACAAAGCTGGCAGTGGACACAGGTCTTCATCCGCTATTAGCCACGCTTATAGGCATAGGGGCAGGCGGCATGTTTGGTTTTATCAATGGTTTTTTAGTGACCAAGTTACGCCTGCCGCCGTTTATTGTCACCTTAGGCACCTTGAATATCGCTTTCGCGCTAACACGTATTTACTCAACCACCGCTGTTGTGGATCTGCCCTATTTGCAAATAGCCCTAGGCAACACCTTTAGTATTGGCAAGACGAACATAACCTATGGTGTCCTCGTAATGCTGGCTTTGTATCTCCTTGTCTGGTACGTTTTAGCGGCCACACCAACCGGGCGCCACATTTACGCCATTGGCGATAACCCTGAGAGTGCCAGGCTGCTCGGCATCCGCAGCAATAGGCTACTCCTTGCTATTTACACCGTTGCAGGGCTTATCTACGGCTTAGCCGCCTTACTGCTCGTAGCTCGTCTTAATGTAGGCGATCCTCAGGCCGGTCAAACAGCCAACCTCGATAGCATCACAGCTGTGGTCTTAGGCGGCACAAGCTTATTTGGTGGTCGCGGTCATATTTTAGGCACCTTGCTTGGCGCTCTTATCGTTGGTATTTTTAGAAATGGTCTTCAGCTGATGGGGGTCTCTGCTATCTATCAAGTGCTGGTAACAGGTCTTCTGGTTATTATCGCTGTTTCGGTGGACCAACTTTCTCGAGAAAAAAATTAATAAAAGTTTATACCGGCTGCTTACAAATTCTAAAAATAAAAAAAGAGAATTTAAACCACCTTGATGAAACATGCCAGCATGAACAAAAAAGTAATTCTTGAAGCAAAGGGCCTCACAAAAACCTATGGGCATGTTACCGCCTTAAATAAGGCTGATATAAAACTGTATAAGGGCGAAATTTTAGCTATCATTGGTGATAATGGTGCTGGGAAATCTACTTTAATTAAGGCTCTTTCTGGAGCGCTTGTTCCCGATAGCGGCGTTATTTTTCTTGATGGCAAAAAAGTGCATTTCAAAAACCCCAGCCAAGCCAGAGCTAGAGGCATTGAAACTGTTTATCAAGATTTAGCGGTAGCTCCGGCTCTTAACATTGCCGATAACCTGTTCCTTGGCCGAGAAATTTTAAGGCCGAACTTTCTGGGCAAAATTTTCCGCCTTAGGCATACGGCAGCCATGCTTCATCAAGCAAAGCAGCATATGGAAGAGCTGAAAATTGGCATCCAATCGATGCGTCAGGAAGTCAGCACCCTATCAGGCGGCCAGCGTCAGGCGGTAGCTGTCTGCCGTAGTGCTGCCTTTGCTAGACACCTTATTATTATGGACGAGCCTACGGCTGCCTTGGGCGTGAAAGAATCCAGCTTGGTTCTAGAGTTAATCAGGAAAATAAAAAGTCGCGGCCTTTCTATTATTGTTATTAGCCATAACATGCCGCAGGTTTTTGCAATAGCCGATCGCATTC
The DNA here is from genome assembly GCA_030621685.1 of Spirochaetota bacterium. GTDB lineage: Bacteria > Spirochaetota > UBA12135 > COTS27 > COTS27 > JAUXHF01. The sequence goes on along the minus strand of JAUXHF010000039.1, from coordinate 7,756 downwards.
ACATCCAGCGTCTGGGCCAGCGCGAAGCCGTTATTAATCCCAAGCATTATAGCATGTCTGATGCTGTGGCTATTATGACTGGCTCTAAAAAAGCCCACACCCAGGCGGCTTAATTCAAACAAGAATTTCCAATCTTTTAGATTGTTCGGCTTATAGGAATATTTTTACTCTTATTTAATCTCCAGCTATTTTTGCCAGCCTTTCAAGCTCGGTTCTTTTGCTGTTTTAGCGCAAATATACCAGCTTTTCTATGGGACAAGCCAATCTACCCACTTTTAAGCCTAGCAACAAAATTAAGATAGAATGGCTTTCCTGTTTACTTTCAATACAAGGAACAGAAAAAAAATACCTAGTCTCTTGTTTGCCGTTCTTAAGCCACCTTTTTCACTTAGCTTCTCTTTATTCAAATATTCACTGAACGCTAGCTAGCTCAACGTAGCTGTCTTCTTCGCTAAATTATTTTATTTTGGCTTAGTAAGTTTATGAAAGTACCATGCGAACTTTCTTTTCAAGTAAGAGGATGATAGCCGCAGGCCAAGAGAAATGGCTAGCACCAATACCTTCTGCTGTATAAGGATCATAATACTCGTAATAACCACTTTTCTCAGCCAGCCGAATGCAGGTTTGGGAAAGCTGCTGGGCTAAGGCTTCCTTGTTATAATAATAAAAGCCCTGCATAAGCAGCCAGTTGATATGCAGCCATGAAGAGCCTCGCCAATAGCGTTTCGCCTCAAAATTAGGGTCTTCGGGGTGCAGGCTTGGCATGCCATAAGAAAAAGTATGCAGCAGTTTTTCCATTCTAGAGAAGGTGTTTTGCAGCTCCGCTGGCTCTAACGTTCCAGCGAAAATAAGCATGTACGAGCCTATATCTTCATGGCCTATGTGGCTACCAGAAATCATATCATAGCTTACATACAGCTGTTTTTTTTCATCATAAAAAAGCTTGCTACCTGTTTTAAAAGCAGCTATCCAGCCCTCTATTTGCCGAACATCGTCTTTGTTCCCAAAGCGCCTGGCTAGGCTTAGCAAAGACCAATTCGATCTGGCTAAAATTGCATTAAAGCCCATATCAACAACCTTAAAAGATGAACGCTCTGCAATCAAAGTAGCCTTGTAGCCTAAGGTCTTCTGTTCTTCAACCAAAGACATATAGATATCATATATGGCATTAAGCGGGCGATGATCGGGATTTATTTGGCTTGTGTCTTTACGTTTTTTATGATACCTGCCTGTTATCTGAACCCTCCTTAGGGCCTTATCCCAGAGAACACTATTGTCTCGACCCGATTCCCAAGGATGTGTTATAAAAACAAAGCCACTGTTTTTGTACTGACGATATTCATAAAACCATTTATGCCAAGCCATAACTTTCGGGTAAAGAGCTGCCCCATGCGCTGCAGCCTCTGCTGTGTTCCCCACCACTCCCAGCACAAGCTCTAGGCCATAGGCGGCCACAGGAGGCTGCGTTATTCCCGAGCAAGGCAGCTTGCTATGACTATAGGCTACCGGCACATTCCAATCTTGGGCATTTGGATAGTACTGCTCGGCGCTCTCATGAAAAACTATATGTGGCAGCATGCCATTTTCCCACTGCGCCTTAAACAAGCTTTCTAATTCTAGCCAAGCCTGCGCTTCATTATACGTGGCGTAACCCATGGCTATAAAAACAGCATCCCAATTCCATTGCGCTGCATACAAATGCTTGCTTGGCAGTGTAAAATGACCACGCCTATTAGCTTCTAGTGTGCGCTTGGCTTTCTGTATTAATGCTTCAGATATTTTCATTGCTAACAAGTATACGATTATTAAGATAAAAAGGACATGCCCATGCCCATTCCCATGCTCATGTTCTACGGCAGGCTGCCAGTACCATTAAAGCTGCTGGCTGTAAGAAGAGGATAGCTAAGAAAAAACACAGGCAACAGAAAAACTAGCTTACGGGTTTACAGAGGTATTTAGCTTATGCTTCTATATGCATGCCGCTGTCTTTGCCAAACCAGCTAAGCTGGTTTGGCTGATAGCCGAAAGTCACCCTATCATTCAAATCAATTTTAATGCCGTATTTTTCCATAACCCTAAACAATATTTCATTTGATTTCAAAACCAAAAGCGTGTTCGAGCCAAGTTGCTCAATTGTTAGAACCTCACTCTGAATAGTTGATGCATCTGCGAACGTTTTTGCATGGCTGGCAGAGCCTTTAAAAGAAAGCTGCTCTGGTCTAATGCCCACGAGAACGCCGCAAGCATCAAAATTTTCTTGAATTTTTGTTTTCAAGCTAGCTTCTATGACAAAAGCTATATCATTATTTATAACAGCAAAGGTTTTTTTATTCACGGTTTTTAGCGTTTGCACAGTGAAAAGGTTCATAGGCGGGCTGCCAATAAAACGAGCTACAAATTCATGTTTTGGCTTAAAATAAATTTCCTCTGGCGGACCATACTGCATTATTTCGCCATTATTCATAACGGCAATTTTATCAGCCATGCTCATCGCCTCTATTTGGTCATGCGTAACATACAAGGTAGTGGTTTCAGATTTTTTCAAAAGAGCTTTCAGCTCCGACCGCATTTCTAAGCGAAGCAATGCATCAAGGTTCGATAAAGGCTCATCCATAAGCAAGACCTGAGGCTGCACAGCCAAGGCCCGAGCCACCGATACACGCTGCCGCTGTCCGCCAGAAAGCTTATTTGGGTATTTATGCAGAACATCTTCAATATGTAGCAAGGCTGCCGTTCTTTGTGTATGCTCCGCTATATACTCTTTCAAGGCACCCTTTGTTTTTAAACCAAAAGAAATGTTGTCTGCTACAGTCATATGCGGGAACACAGCATAGTTTTGAAAAACCATCGCCAAATGCCTATCTTTTGGAGCAAGGTTATCTACCCGCATAGCACCAATAGAGATGCGCCCAGAGCTGGCTTGCTCAAGGCCGGCGACTGTCCTAAGCAATGTTGTTTTGCCAGAGCCCGAAGGACCCAGCAAGGCTGTGAATTCCTTATCTTCAGCGCTAAGAAAAATGTTTTTCAGGGCATGAAAAGTTCCAAAGTTTTTTGAAACATCTTCAATGTGAATTGTTGCCATAAGAACGCTCGGTTACTAAAAAATCAGCGATAGGTTAAATAGCTAGGACAGCTAAAAACTGCAGAAATGTATGGCCTTACCTTAGCCTATTTATTTGTGATGCCCCAAAGGCTAAACAAGTACTTACGAACAATGAAAATAAAAAACAAAGTTGGTATAACAAGAAAAAAACTACCTGTAATCTGGAAAAAAAGCGGCGATTCGGATATTTGTGAAATAAGAAAAGCCGTGAGCGTACGATTTTTCACAGTAAGCACAGCCGCTGCAAAAACCTCGTTCCAAGAAATAATAAAGGCAAAAATAGCTGTAGCCGCCACACTGGGCATACATATAGGCAGCATGATTTTAAAAAAGGCTTGCAATTTTGTGCAGCCTAATAGCCATGCGGCTTCTTCAAGTTCTTTAGGGACACTTTGAAACAGGTTCGATTGGATAAGAATGGAAAAAGGCAGAGCCAAGGCCGTATGCACAATAACCACAGCCCAAATGGTATCGTAAATGCCTAGGTTAATAAACCGAACCGTTAAAGGCAGTGCCAAAATAGCTACCGGAAAAGCTCTGGTGAATAAAATTGCAATGCGATAAAAATTCTTTCCAAAAAAATTGTATCTGGCCAAGGCATAGGCTGCTGGCGTCCCCAGGCCTATCGCAAAAACCACCGTTAATGAGGCGACAAGAACAGAATTAAACATAGCTCGAGTAACGCCCTCCACCTCAAAGAAAAAGCGAAACATACTCCAATCTAAATTCGCGACGTAGAATATTTTCGGCCAAGCATACACCGCATCCCGCCCAGATACAGAAAGCACGATAAGAAAATATATGGGCAGTAAAACACTAAGGCAGAAAAAAATGCCCAGCCCATAATATAAAATTGCTTTTTTCCGCATAAAAATAGCTCCACACAGTTTTGAATGAATCTAAAACATCTTGCTAAAATATCTTGAAATATTGTTACGCAGCATCCGCCGGCGTTCTAAGAAAAAATAAATAGCCAAGCGTGCTGATAATGGAAAGGGCCAATAACACAAGAGCATAGGCACTGGCAACGCCGTAATCAAGATAATTAGCCATCCAGTTATAGGCTTCACTGGCTAAAACAGGCAAATTGGTGCCGCCAATAGCCACAGCCACAGCAAAAACCTCTAAGGCTAAAATGCTCCGTAAAATAAGCGCCGATTGAATGCTGGGCTTCAGCAGTGGCAAGGTTACCCTAAAAAGTTTACGAAAAGCACCAGCACCAAAAACATCCGCCGCCTCATCATATTCCTTAGGTATAAGTTGCAGGCCTGCTATAATAATAAGCAAGACTAAGGCAAGCGATCGCCAAATCTCGGCTATCGCCACAGCAGCAAATAACAGCAGCGGATGCTCATACGATAACCACAATTCTGGCTTCTCTATAAAACCCAAATTCAAAAATATCGTGTTCAAATAGCCCCTCTCCGTTAGAATAGACAGCCATATAATGCCCGCCGCTAAATCGGATATGCCCAAGGGTATCGTCCATATATATAAAATAGCACCACGAAATTTCTTTATTTTCCGCAAGGTAAGGCTCATCCATACCGCCAGCACAAGCTGCAATGGCACCACAGCAAAAAGCAGGAAAATTGTGTTTTTTAGAGCAACAAAGAAATTTAGATCATCATACATTTTCCTAAAGCTATGCAAACCATACCCGCCTTCAGCATTCTTAAAGGCAATAAAAAAAGTCTCTACAAAAGGACTAAAAAAGAAAAATACCAAAAATACAACACTTGGTGCTAAGAGCAAGTAAGGCATTACTTTATTTAATTCTTTCATAGTAAAAAAACTCTAGAGAATATTTAACTCTAGAGAATGTTTATTAGCCTATTCTTATTTTACAGGACAAGGACCCTTACTTGGGGCATCTGGTGCCCAGCAAGATGCTCCAGATTCCTGCATAATAGCAGTCAGCTTTTTAGCTTGGGCTTCCAGTACCTTAGAGATATTAGCGTTTCGAAAAACAATGGTTTCAAAGGTGTCTTTATACACTTTAGAAAACTCGCCACCTTTTGTGCCAAGACCAGATGGCAACAAGGCCGGCAGGGCATCGCTAGAAGAGGATTGCAAAGAAACAGCATCGCCTGCCAGCTGAGTGCCTTTTGGCAGATTGCTTGGCAATTCAATATCAATAATTGGGAAGAAGCCAATTTCTTCAAGAACCGTTAGCTGTGCTTCTTTACTCGTTAAATAACGAATAAGATCTGAAGCTTCAGTTCGTTCAGGAGCTCCTTTGGGAATAGCTAAACCAACGATAACAGCCATAAAGCCTCTACCATATTGGGCAGATGGGGCTGGGAAAGCAACAAAGTCATTCGGTCTTTCATTGAAAGCAGGAATTAAACGGGCTGTATGATCAAAGGCAACAAGCACCTCTCCAGAAAGAAGATGTTCTGACATGTTGTTAAAAGATGTGGAACGAGGGCTAACACTTTGGTGCCAGAAACGGCGGAATTTAGCCCACATGTTCTCGGCGTTTTTCGATTTAAATGTCCGCACAACACCATCGGTAAAAGATGGATATAAATACCCTTGGAAAAATCGATGCATAAGCCCCTTAGGACCAGCAGGAAAGCCTATTTTCCTTTCACCAAGCGCCTCTTCCATATTTTGACCCCATTGCGCCAGTTGGTTATAGCTTAGAGCATTAACATCCGCGCCCTTTGGCAAATACGCTAAGGCATCTTTATGGGCAGCCATAATGTAGGTCGCCTGTGCCCAAGGAATGTATTTTTGCGAATTCCCGCCAAGTTTGCCTGTTTTCACGAAAGTATCCACAATATTATTCCCGCTAATTTTCCCCAGAACATCGTCAACATTGTCAAGCGCCGAAGCTACAGGAGAGAAGTCTCCGTGCAAGCCGCCTAACAGGGATACCGTGACTTTGCCTGTTTTGTTTTCTGCCTGTATTTTCGTAATCCAAATAGGCGTTTCATCGGGCACAAAGTCAACATTTCCAGAAAAGTTAGCTAAAACTTTTTCTCTAATTTTTTTGGCTTCTTCAACTGGCCGCATCTGTGTTGAATAAAATACAACTTCAGCAAAACTAAAGGCCGTTAGACCTAAACCCATTAGCATTGCTAGGAAAAAATACTTCGCTGAAAGTATATTTAATAATAGATTTTTCATGGCACCTCCTCTGGTACATATAGAAATTGGCATGTAAAATAAAGTTCACACTACGTAATTCTCTGACATGCTTCAATTTTTAAAAAATTTACAATTTTATTATACTACTTTATCATAAAAACAGTAAAAAATAAAAATTTTTATTTTTTTATAATCACAAGAAATTTGGCTTTCAAATATTTCAGATATTTTATACGCTAGACTTGCTATGCCCTAGAAAGACCCGTTCCATGCCCATATTTTGCCAAAAAGTTTAAAAATTGGGACGACTTTCAGTAAAATACATGGCATCAAAAGTAGCATCTTTGCTCATCAGAGAGAAGTATCTGGCTAGCCTTAACAGCAGCCTCTCTTAGGCCTTAGTTATACATATTTTGCATATCTTTGCATATCATACGTCTATCTGTTGCAGCATGGAGCGCAGCAAACTAAAAGAACGTCCTGCAGCTTGTTTAAAGAAATTTGAAAAGTCTTGGCTAGCTTTAGCATCGGCTTTATCGGAAAGAGCACGAATAAGGATAAAGGGAACTTTATTTACAACGCAGACATGGGCTAAGGCAGCCCCCTCCATCTCAACAGCATCTCCGGCTAACTCGGAAAGAAGCGCTTGTCGTTCCAATTTTTTTTTATGGCTTAAAAAAATATCGGCAGTAAGAATTCTACCTTGGTGAACGTTCATGTTCAAAGCTCTGGCACTTCGCATCGCCAAAGCCAGCAAAGCCTCGTCAGCTTGGAAAAACCGATAGGAGGTGAATGGAATATGCCCATGAGCAAAGCCCAGCTCGCTAGCATCTACATCATACTGCACGCAATCACGACTAAGTACGATATCGCCTAAAGCATATTCTTTGTTTAAAGCACCCGCTACCCCCGTAAAAAAAATAGCCTTCGGCGAGTACATATCTATGAGTTTCTGTGTTGTCATGGCAGCCGAAACCTTGCCCACTCCCGACCTTGTTAGCACAAGGTTTTTCGAAAACTCACAGCTTTCGTAGAAAGTGAAATTGCCAGCTATGTTTTTTTTTGTTATAGAAAAATTGCGCAGAAAAACTTCTATCTCCTCACCTAAAGCCCCTACAATTGCATAGCAAGGTTTTTTTTCTTCATTCTTTTCTTCATTCTTTTCTTTACTCATGACACACAGGCGCTGTAGTTTTATTAGCGGGCCTTCATGCATACGAAGAATGGAAGAAGGCTTAAAAAAATATTTAGGTTTTTAACAAGGGATCCTGCCTCGCTAGAAAGGGGCTTGTTAAGGCAGAGAGTTTTTGTTTCTGCAAACCCTCACTGTTGAAATTTTCAGGAGCCAGCCACTCTTCAAAACATTTTGATATATCAGACCATTCGGAATCAAGCAATGAAAACCATGCAGTATCTCTGTTTCTACCTTTCACCACTTGATGCTGGCGGAAAACTCCCTCATAGCTAAAACCAAAGCGCTGCGCTGCCTGGCGGGATCGGAGATTTGAGGCATCACATTTCCATTCAAACCTTCGGTAGCCCAAAGCAAAGATTTGC
>JAUXHF010000045.1 GCA_030621685.1 Spirochaetota bacterium | reverse complement strand
GCATGTGCTTCTAAGCCTGTTTCTTGCAAAGCCTCTACGGCGCTAGCCGCTTCGTTCTCATCATAGACTTCCACCAATGGCGTAAGCAAGAGTTCCGCTGATAGTTTCAAGAACGCTCTCAAGCGCTCGGCTGAAAGCAGTCTCACAATAAGCAAGCAAAGCTTGGCGCCGCGCTCTTTAGCCTGAAGAAACTGGGCGGGATGTATCATGAAGTCTTTTCTTAAAACAGGCAACGAGACTTGCCGGCTCACTGTTGCAAGATCCTGCAGGCTTCCTTGAAAATACATGCTTTCGGTAAGCACAGAAATAGCCGAGGCGCCGGCTCTTTCATAGGCTAAGGCTAGGGCTAAGGCATCGTAGTTTTCACGTATTAAGCCTTTCGAGGGTGATGCTTTTTTGCATTCAGCAATGAAGAAGAATTTTTGTTTCTTAAGAAATTGCTCTTGAACGGCTGGCAGCAACACTGGCTGTTTTTCTGGCTTCTCTATTTTTGTTAGCAGGTCTTGTCCTTTTTCCTGCCAAAGAGCTTCCCACACTACGCTCTCTCGCTTCCAAAGTGTTCTTGTTATTTCTTCAAGAATGTCTTCCATAGCTTTCTTGTTTGTATGATTCTCTTTATTTTTTTATCCCGCTGCAGAAAAAGAGCTATGCGAATTTCAGCTCTTTTTTTCTACTACCACTTTACAGGTTTCATTACAGGGCTTACATATTTTTTACGAGTCCGGTAAGCACTCTGCCTGGCCCACATTCAGTAAATTCTACGGTCTTTGCGGCCTTTGTTAAAGCCATTTTTTTTATAGCCAGCACCGTTTCATGCCAGCGTACAGGGCTCATAATTTGCAAGGCCAAAATATTTTTCATCTCGCTCGTATCACCGATAGGGTAAGGAGCCGCGCTCACATTAGCATACACTGGCTTTTCTAAAGTTTTGAATATGAATCCATCTAGGTACGAACGCAAGCGAGTGCTGGCTTCTTGCATGTATTTTGAGTGGAAGGCTCCGCTTACACGAAGCAGCAAATACCGCCGTGCTTTTTTTGCTTGGAAAGCAGCGGCTAAGGCATGAATGCGCTCTTTCTCGCCAGAGATAATAACTTGCCCACGAGAGTTGTAGTTAGCAACTTGCACCGTTTCTTCATTTTTCAAAACAGCAAGAACCTCTTCATCGCTAAGACCAATAACCGCAGCCATAGCGCCAGGCTTGGTTTTCCCAAGCTCGTGCATAAGCCGAGCGCGTTCTTGAACGAGCTTCAGGCCTTCCGTAAAAGAAAACAAACCAGCCGCCAAAAGGGCATTATACTCGCCAAGGCTATGCCCAATAAAAACATCGCTAGGTAAAGCAGACTCCCGCTTATGTTTTAAGTAGCTAAGCGCATTTACCACATACAGTAAGGGCTGCGTATACAAAGTCTCCGATATTTTTTCGCTATATTCTGCCTCTAGGCACATGGCCGAAGTCCGATAGCCAAGAATATCGTTAGCTGCTGTTGTTTCTTCTGGAAATTCCTCGAATAACCCAGCCCCCATGCCTGTTTTTTGTGAGCCTTGCCCGGGAAACATAAGTACCTTCATATCTTAAACGCTCCTTTTCTCTCTAGGTTTTTTAAAACTTTTATTAAAATTCTTGCCAATTCTTGCCAATTCTTACTCATTGCCAAACATGTTCATCAATGCCGCAAATGTCCCCTAATTGTATAAATAACTTCTTCGGCTAAATTCTTACATTGGTCGCCAATCCGCTCTAGCTTATGGGCAATGCGCATAAGCTCATAACACATCTCTACCTTGGTTGAAGAATTCTTTATCATGTTAAGCAGATTTTCGATAACAAGATTCCGTTGTTCGTTGATTTCTTTGTCTAGCCGAATAACTTTTTCAGCCTTTTCAGCATCGTTAGTTTCAATGCTGTCTTTGGCTAGTTTCAGCAAGCTAATGGTGGTCATACTTAGTTTTTGAAAATCACTTTCATTGTAGTTCATATTAGAAGCCCCCAGCATCACAGTAGTTCCCGCTATGCCTACGGCCAAGTCGCCAATGCGCTCAAGTTCCGTGTTCATCTTCATGGTCATGGTAACAAAGCGCAGTTCTCGTGCTTGGGGATGGTACAAGGCTATCACCTCTATGCAATGGCGCTCGGTTGTTAGGTCTCGTTCATCCATAATAGGCTCTAGTTCACTGATAACCTTTTGTGCCAAATCTTTATTATGCTTAAAAAAAGCTTCTGTAGCCGTCTCTAACATCTCTATAGCCAAATCTATAGTTTCCGATAACTCTTGCCGTAGCGCGGCTAGAGTCTTTTCAAGTTGTATATTTTCCATACGCTTATAGCCTTTTCCTCATGTTTTTTTCCTCATGTTTTTTAGTTTATGTTTTTAGCCGAACTTCCCACTAAGATACCTCTCGGTGCGTTTATCTTTGGGGACAGTAAAAATTTTCTTTGTTTTATTATATTCAATAAGCTCACCAAGGTAGATGAACGCCGTGTAATCGGATATGCGGCTAGCTTGCCCTGTGTTATGGGTTACCATAAGTATCGTAATCTCTTTCTTAAGTTTTTGAATGAGATTTTCTATTTTCAAAGTAGCCAGCGGGTCTAAGGCGGAAGTCGGCTCGTCTAAAAGCAGAATTTCTACCTTTATCGCCAAAGAACGCGCTATGCAAAGACGTTGCTGCTGCCCGCCAGAGAGAAAATTGCCACGATCATGCAAGCGATCTTTCATCTCACTCCATAGTGCCGCCTTCTGTAAATTCTCTTCCACAAGTTGTTCTTTCTCATGGCGTTTCAGCGAGATTCCATTAAGAGTATATCCTGCCAGCACGTTTTCAGCAACCGTCATAGAAGGAAAGGGGTTTGGTTTTTGGAACACCATGCCCACTCTCCTGCGCACTTCCATAGCAGAAGCAGCAAAGAGGTCATCTTTGCGCAAATACAGTTTTCCAGAAACAGTGGCCTTATCATCTAAATCATGCATGCGATTGATAGCCCGTATAAAGGTAGATTTCCCGCAGCCCGAGGGGCCCATAATCGCTGTAACCGCATATTCGGCCACATCCATGTTTATCTTGTTAAGCACCGTCTTCCCCGAGAATCCTACTGAAAGATCTTCCGCGCGCAAAATATACTTCGGCGGGCTTGCTATTTTTGAGGCATAACTACGATGACTCAAATTATTATTCAAGCTAGCCTTCTTGATAGGCTTAGGAAATTTGTTTTGACCCATGGCTTTCGTTTTTATAAGACTGTTTTTTTTATACGTAATATTTTATTTATTTTCTAACTGTTTTTAATGGGCGATAAGTATCATTTAAAATTTTAGAATTTTTTTCTGTATATCAGCTTCGAAACAATATTCACAAGTAGAACTAAAGCCATAAGCACAAAAGAGGCGCCCCAAGCTATCTCTTGCCAATTTTCATAGGGGCTTATGGCAAACTGGAAAATAGTAAGCGGCAAGGCACTTGTCGGCTGCCAAAGAGAATAGGAGATAAAGGGGTTTCCAAAAGCTGTGAACAACAAGAAAGCTCCTTCTCCGGCAGAGCGTGCTAAGGCTACGATAAAGCCATTGACAATACCCGCCGCCGAATACGGAAGAACAACTTTAACTATTGTTTTATAAAACGAAGCCCCCAAAGCATACGATGCCTCAATAATAGCTAGCGGGCAAAGTTTTACAATCTCTGCCGTAGCCAGCGCGATGATAGGAAACATAACTAAGGCAAAGGCAATGGCCGCAGAAAAAAGCGAAAAACTTCCAAAGGGCTTCACCAGCACAGTATATACAAAAATACCCGTGACGATGGCCGGCACCGACTGTAGCGTATTACAAAAAAAGTATAAACTATCACAAAACTTTTTTCGTTTACTAAAAGCCATATATAGGCCAGCAGCTATGCCTAGGGGAACAGCTAACAAACTGCCAAGAACACAAAGCAACATGGTCCCAACCAAAGAGTTGGCAATGCCGCCCGTACCGAATGCAGCATTAGGAACAGGCGTAATCTCCGTAAAAAAACCGGCGCTAAGTACATTCAAGCCACCCTTTTTAATAACCACCACAAGTATGGTAGCTAGCGGAATAACAACAAGTATGCTTAAAAATAAACAAAGGCCTGTAAACAACCTGTTTTTAAACTGCCTTCTGGCAATGTTGCCATAGCCTGCTAGGCTCCTTATATCTCTTGGTCTTCCCAAGCCCTGTTCTTTCATGTTCTTAGCCGTTTACCTTTTAAAAACTCTTAAAATTTTTCCCTTTTTCCTTGTTGCTTTTCATGGCTAATATTTCTTGATAGATTTCTTGATAGATTTCTTGCTAGATTTCTTGCTAGGTTTCCTGTTAATAAAAATTCTTGATAATTTTTCTAGCCGTCAAAGAAAAGAGAGCCGAGATGATAATTAAGCTGAACCCAATTCCCACAATAGCCGAGAAGTAAACATCGCTGCCCGCTTCCGAAAATTCATTAGCCATAACACTGGCCATAGTGTTGGTCGTGCCAAATATGTTTTGCGGAAAATAATTTGAATTGCCAATAAGCATGGTAACCGCTATAGTCTCGCCGATGGCCCGTGACATCGATATCATAAAACCACTGATAATGCCAGACTTTGCATAAGGCAAAATGACATAACGAATGACCTCTAGCCGAGTAGCGCCAAGCCCATAAGCTGCCTCTTTAAGGTCTTTAGGAACAAGGCTAATTACTTCTCTTCCAAGAAAAGCCGAGAACGGCAAAATCATAATAGCCAGCACCATCGAGGCCGAAAGAAACCCCGTGCCATAGGGCGGATACCCTAAGGCTAATTGAATATCTTGCATAATAGGCGTAAGCACAAAAAGTCCGCATAGCCCCATCACCACCGAAGGAATAGCCGAGATGATGCTGAGCAATTGGCTTATGAGGGTCGCTATTTTTGTGCCATACATAATCTCTCCGGTGAAAATAGAAATAGCTAAAGAAAACGGAATGGAGAAGCCAAGCGCCAAAAACATCGTCAAGAAAGTACCAACAACAAAAACAATTATTCCGTAGCGCTCATTCACAGGATCCCAGTCGCTACTGAAGAAATACTGAAAGCCTATCTCCGAAAATTCATCAAAAAAAATAATCCCCAAGCTAAGAAGCATCCCCAGCAATACAGCCGGGATTAAAAAGGCGGCGCCGAAAAGACCACCTCTGAAAAGCCTATCTGCTCTCTTACGATTCATCATGCTTTTCATGTATTACGGCTTCTCCAATTCTTTTTAAACGTATACAAAAAATAATGAATATCCGCTGCTCATAATGGCTGCTGATAGTTTTATTTAAGATACGTAGGGGCCCTAGCCATATAGCCGTGTTTATATTCGCTGGCTGCTTTATTTTCAGCAAGGCTGGCATGGCAACAGTTGAATAGTAAGTATGTGAGAGAACCAGAAAATGCAGCTTTTAAATTAAATTTCTTTGCTTTAAAGGTTTTGCCGATTAAACAGCATCCTGCTTAAAATACTCTTTGCTTGCAGGGCGGCTTTCTTGGGAAGCGGCGCATAGAAAAGAGGACTTGCCAGAGATTGCCCATCGGCTTGCAGCATCCAAGCCAGCATGTTTTTCAGTTCTTTTGCTTGCTTCACACTCCTGCCTTTATAGGCTTGTTGTTTATATACCAGTATCCATGTGAAGGTAGAAAGGGGATAACCCTTGCCGCCTGTGGCGGTTCCCGAAAGACGCACTCTGGCATCGGAAGGAAGCTGCCCCGAGGCTGCCTCCGAGACGCTTTTAATGGATGGCAGAATGTATTTCCCATCAGCGTTTTGAATAGCCGCTATGGGTAATTTCGCACTTAAGGCATAGTTAAGGCTAATATAGCCAATAGCACCGGGGATGTTTTTTATCTGCTGCGTAACGCCCTCATTGCCCTTGGCCCCCAAAGCGCCACGGAACCATTTCAGTGATTTCCCAATACCTACATTTCTCTTCCAAGAGTCGCTGGAAAAACCCAGAAAATCCGAGAACACAAAGGTTGTACCCGAGCCATCCGAGCGGTGTACAGCTATGATGTTTTTATTAGGCAAAGATTCGCCGTTACGGTTGCTATTCAAACTTTGTATTTTTTCATCGTCCCATTTTTTAATAGCACCAGAGTAAATGCCAGCAAGCACCGCTCCGTTTAACTTCAGGTTCTTAAACCCCTTTAAGTTATAGGCAACAACAACAGCCCCCAAAACAATAGGAATATGCAAAATTTCTTTGCCCTCGCTTTTAAACAAGGCTATTTGCTTGTCATCCAAATGAGCATCGGTAGCGCCGAAGTCTATCGTCTGCACTCTTATCTGGCGAACGCCGCCCCCAGATCCTATCGATTGGTAGTTCACACGCACCTTATGCTCACTTCGATACGCTTCAAACATTTTAGCATAAAGCGGAAATGGAAACGAAGCACCTGCGCCAAGAATATCGCTATAACTATAACTATGCCGGCTCTCAAGCCTGCCATCGGCAGCGCCTGTGTTTTCTTGGCCTTGCTTTTTATGAAAAACTTGGTTTATGCCAATAAGCACTATACATAGAAAAAGAATATGGTATGCCATATTCTTTTTGAAACCTAAGCTGTCTTTCATGTTTTTGGAATTTGGAGTATGGTTAAAATTTTAGCCTAGGCTCAAAGTAATTTTCATGCATGCCGCTTTTCATGCATGCCGCCCATGGCTGTCACGGCTGTCATCGCTGCTCGCTACTTTCTGCTTACTTACAGCTACTCGCTCTTAGCCATGTGTAGCATAAACTCAGCAAGTTTGTTTGAATAGCCCCACTCGTTATCGTACCAAGCAACAAGTTTCACAAAGCTACTGTTTAGGGCCAGGCTGGCTTTAGAATCATAAATACAGGTATGGGCATTATGCAAGAAATCCTGCGAGACATGGTCTTCATCGGCATATTGCAAAATGCCTTTTAGCGGGCCAGAAGCAGCTGCTCGCAAATGGCTATTAATGGCCTCTAGCGAGCTTTCTTTTTGCAGTTTTACCGTAAAGTCTATTACCGAGACATCGGCAAGCGGCACCCGAAAAGACATGCCCGTAAGTTTGCCATTAAGCTCTGGAATAACCTTGCCAACGGCCTTAGCCGCGCCAGTAGAACTAGGGATGATATTACAAAGAGCACTTCTTCCGCCACGCCAATCTTTCAGCGATGGGCCATCAACAAGTTTTTGGCTGGCGGTAGCGGCATGCACCGTAGTCATAATGCCCTCGACAATGCCAAAGTTATCATGGATGACCTTTGCCAATGGCGCCAAGCAATTTGTAGTACAAGAAGCATTCGAGACGATATCCATTGTTTTCGGATCATACTTTTTTTCGTTCACCCCCATAACAAACATCGGCGTGTCATCTTTAGAGGGCGCCGAAAGCAGGACTTTTTTCACGCTGCCACCAAGATGCGCCATGCTTGTTTGCGCATTAAGAAAAAGCCCTGTCGATTCAAGCACGTAGTCTACGCCGCTTGCCGCCCAATCAATTTTTGCCGGATCTCGCTTGGCACTCACGGCTATTTTGTTGCCGTTTACTATAAGCGTATTTTCCTCCCAGCGTATATCAGCATTTAAAAGACCATGGCATGAATCGTAGCGGAGGAGATAGGCCATGTACTCGCTAGGAATAAGATCGTTAATCGCTACCACCTTTAAACCTTGTTTTATTTCTTCATTTTCTAGAAAGGAACGAAAGAAAAGTCTTCCTATACGCCCAAATCCATTAATACCAATTTTCTTCATCTGCTGCCCACTTATTTTGTTTTATTTTTGTTTATTGCTAATTTTGTTTATCGCTAAGATAGGTTCTCGCTTTTTCATTCATAGCTTCTACGCTACGTTTTTATAGCATGCATGATATAATGAAAAAAAGCATAGTCCATCATTTTTACAATGGCAGGGGAAAAATATCACTTGCATGTTTTTTTAAGGCTAAGGGAGGCATCATGACATCACTTAAAATTACGAGCTGGAACGTTAACGGACTTAGGGCCGTTACGCGAAAAGGCGCTTTACAGGAATTTCTCGAAAAACATGCCCCCGATGTTCTCTTCTTACAAGAAATAAAAGCCAAGCCAGAGCAGCTGGGAGAATTTCGCAACCCCAGCGATTATCAGGCTTTTTATAATTCTGCAGAGCGGCCAGGATACTCTGGCACAGCGTTATGGCTGAAACAAGCCTTCTTAAAAAAACTGAAACAGCTGAAAAACCTTGATTTTAAAGGCGCTACCTTTCAAGCTGTCAAATTAGACGTAACAGAAGACAACCAAGGCAGAATCTGCGAGCTTCGGCTAGACTTTGCCCAGCAAAGTTTGTATCTGCTAGGCGTTTATTTCCCCAATGGCGGCTCTTCAGATAAGGCCTTTGAAGATAAACTAATTTTTTACGATAAATTCCTCAGCTATGTAAACAGCCTTAGAGAAAAAGGACATAGCTGCCTATGGTGCGGCGATATAAACTCTGCCCATACCGAAATTGATTTAGCAAGGCCCAAAGAAAATGATGGGAAAGTGGGCTTTCATCCTAAAGAACGTGCTTGGCTGGGCCGCTGCATAGCCCAGCACTGGGTCGATGCTTATCGTCATCTTCACGGCGACAAAAAAGAAATATATTCATGGTGGAGCTTCCGCGCTGGCGCCCGGCAGCGTAACGTAGGCTGGCGCATCGATTACTTCTTTCTCTGCCCCAAAAGTTTAAAAAATCTTGTTACAACACAGTATCTCAACCAACAAGAAGGCTCTGATCATTGTCCTCTCTCTCTTGAATTAAAGCTTCGCTAACCTATATCTTCGCTACTGTTTCTCCGCTACTGTTTTAATATCCTCTCGTTCTCATCTTTGTTTTGTTACTTATATTGCAATCATTTTTCAAATCAAATTGCTATCTGCCTTTGCCCTTACCTTTACCTCATCCAGAAAAAAAATTAGCGCAAAGACTAAACTAGCTGCCAAACAACTCCTGCTTTCCTAAGTATATTTTTGCACGCTTCATCTTTACTATGCCTCACTATATAGCTGCTTGCCTGCTTATCATAGCGGGCTTTTTTTATGATGATTTAGCGGTTTTTCTAAGCCCCAAGCAAGCCTCATTTATTTTTTTCATATTATTAGCGTTGGTTTTGTTCTGCCTACTCTTGCTGGCCATACTTTCATATGTAACACCTTCAGCAGGCTCTTCAGCAAACTTTAAACTGGGTAGCTATGCTAAGCCAGGCCTAGCTAGCTTACTCAAGTCTCTCTTATTTTTCTGCTATGTTTTTTCTTTCTTTTTTTTCTTTTTTGCTTTTTACCAAAACCCCATGGATAGCTTTCAGGCTCTTAGATTAAAAGAACGCCGTACCAGTCGCTACCTCTTTGTTACGCAAATAGAAAAAATTCATGCCTTCACTGGCAAATATTATGTGTTTGATGCGGAAGTTATCGAAATTTTTGAACATGTGAAGGGCAGAGAATTCAAAGCCATCCGCTCGGCTAGCGCAAATTTAGCTAATTTTTTAGCTCATTTAAACCCCAGCCAGAATCTACATGCCCCAAGGCTTCTCGTCCGTAGCTTGCAAGCTACTTCTTGTATTCGCAGCCTTTATCATAAAAAAAAGCCAAAGCCAAAATTGGCATCAAGAATCCAAAGCAAAGAGCATCAAGAAGCCCGCGCTAACAAAACTGTTCAGCTGCTCCAGGCTGGGTATATTCAGGCGCTGGCGCTTTACCCCTCTTTAAAATCTAATTCTTTGCCAGCTAGCTCAAACAAGGCAAGTAGCGCAAATAACCTTAGCTCTTACAGAGGCCTTCCTTCTTGTGATCTATGGCAAAAAACAGCTGCGCTAGCAAGCCATGAAAATTTGCCCTTACTTTTGCCCTTACTGTATGTTCGAGTAAAAAGTTCTAGCCCCCTAGGCTTAGAGGATCAAAGCGAAGCCATTGGAAGCATGGCCGTTTTAAACCCGCATTATTTGCTTACGCTACATTCTGTGAAAAATGCTGGATTTCAAAAATACCTACTGGCCAAGAAGCGTTTAGCCTCGCTTTACGTAAAGCCAGAGTCCTTCCTGCTCATCGAAAAACAGCCAGCTCTTTTTACTCGTTTAGGCTTGCAAAAAATTTCTGCGTCTATGCAGAGCTACGTAAAAGAGCAAGCAGAGCAGTTTCTCTCGGCTCGGGCCGCCGGGCTTTCGCTAGCCCTGCTCACCGGTGATAAAAGCCATCTTCAAGATCAAGATAAGCAGCGCTTTCGGCTGACGGGAACTTACCATCTTTTTGCTGTCTCTGGCATGCATGCTTCGGCTCTAGCCTTATTTTTCTTTACGGCGATGAACATTTTCCCCTTAAGAATAGTTGGAAAGTTTTTGAAACTGCGGAAAATACAAATAAAAATCCTGTTCCTGCTAACTGCCTTGCCCTTGTATATTGTATTAGCTGGCGCGCTCAATGCTAATTTTTCTCTGTTTCGCACCTATGCCATGGCCGCGTTACTATGTGTCTTTATTCTCTTAAACCGCCGGCCACGCCTCTCGCTTATTCTTGCCATAAGCTTC
>JAUXHF010000343.1 GCA_030621685.1 Spirochaetota bacterium | reverse complement strand
GGCGAAGGCGCTGAAGTTTTTCGGCGACTTGCCCAGATTCAAGAGCCTTCTCCGCCAAAACTAATCCGGCTTCTAAGCTAGCTGCTTTATTAGAAATTTGTAAAAGAGCTGCAGCGTTCAGCAAGACAATATCGCGACATACATCTTTTCGTTTGTTGGCGAGTATTTCTTGGATGATAACAGCAGATTCTTGTTTATTTTGAACTTTGAGCTTGCTGGTGTTAGCTGAGTAAAGCCCCAAAGATTTAGGATTTATTTGGTAACGCTGCAAGCTCTCGCCTGAAACTTCTATGACATGGCTGGGGCAATGCAGTACAATTTCATCGCTTCCATCTTGGGCATAAACTACCATAGCTGCGCGTAGCGGCAATTTTTGCAGGGCTCCGGCTAGGCCTTCGGCAAAGGTTTGATTATACACGCCAAGCAGCTGATAGGCCGGAGCTGCCGGGTTAGAAAGTGGCCCAATAAGATTAAATAAAGTGCGTACGCCAAGTTCTTTACGCAGGGCTGCAACATGCTTCATAGCAGGATGAAAAACAGGAGCAAATAAAAAAACAATACCGGCATGCCTAAGCACTTTTGTCGCAGTATCTCCGTTTAACATCAAGTTCACGCCAAGGGTCTCTAAGACATCGGCGCTGCCAGAATTTGAGCTTACCGATCGGTTGCCATGCTTTACTATGGGAAGCCCGGCGCCTGCTGCAACAAGGGCGGCTGCTGTCGAGATATTAAACATCCCCTTATGGTCTCCGCCAGTGCCGCAAATATCGGCTGTCTCATTTTTATCGGCTAGGGTTAGGGATAATGCATTCTTTCGTAGCGAGGCAGCAAAGCCGGCTAATTCATCACTGCTCTCACCTTTTGTGGCTAGAGCAGAAAGCAAGGCGGCTATCTTCACTTCTGATACTTTAGCTGCAGCAAAGCTATCCATAAGCTGCATGGAATCGATGAAGGAGAGACTTTCGCCGGCTGAAATTTTTTGCAGGGCTTGTGTTGCTTTTTCCGATGCTTCTTGAAAAGAGGCGGCCTTTGTTTTTGCTGGGATATTGGTTTCAGGCATAATTTAGTTTCAGTTTAGTTTCACTTTATTTTTCCGATAAGCTGGCAGGCAGTAAGAGCGGAGGCTTAGATGTAGGGCTAGGTTTTAATAATTAAAAAGTTTTGAAATTCTTTTGCGGGGCTTGTCTGCTTTTTTCTGATGCTTTTTTTTGAAAAGAGGCGACCTTTATTTTTGCTGGGGTATTGGTTTCAGGCATAGTTTAGTTTCACTTGATTTTTCCGATAAGCTGGCAGATGCCTGAGAGCGGAGGCTTAGGTTTAAGCTAGGTTTTAATATTTAAAAAGTTTTCAAGGATCTGGTAGCCATGTTCGCTAAGAATGGACTCTGGGTGAAATTGCAGGCCATGCATGAAAGCGTAGCGGCGATGCGTTAATCCCATTATCTCGTTGTCTTCACTTCTGGCCGTAACAATAAATTCTGCAGGCAAAGAGCTTTCCTC
>JAUXHF010000218.1 GCA_030621685.1 Spirochaetota bacterium | reverse complement strand
ATCCGCCCTCTCTTGCTTTTAGATGATGTTTTTGCCGATTTAGATCAAGCAAAAATAAGGGCCTTACTTAAGGCTCTTATGGATAGTGGCCAGGCTATTATAGCCTGTGCTAACGAAGAGCTTTTGACGGCTGCCTACAGCAAACTTTCTCAAGAAAACAAAACCGAGGAAAACACTATTTTTTTCATGAAGAAAGGCAGCTTAGAGCTGACGAGAGCCGAAAGCAATTCTTAGTTGGGCAAAAATAACAAGGCCTTATATAGCCTATGCTAACAAAGAGCAGAGTTTTTGACGGCTGCTTACAGCAAACTAAGCAAACTTTTTCAAGAAAATATAAAGCCGAGAGGATGTTCTGCCAAGTGCCTTTTAGCCGAGTGTTTGCCGGGGAGCTTCCCCTAGCAAGCGAACTTGATTATAAAAACTGCTTAGCTAAATCTTTTTCGTTAGGAAGCTCTGCGTTAGAGGTAGGGGCTTGTATTTTTTCTTTGGAAAAACCAGCTTTTCGGCGATACCATAGCTTTGCTGGCCCTGGCCTGTTTAGCAGCTGTGGTGACTACTGCCAGCCGAGAGGATGTTCTGCCAAGTGCTTTTTAGCCGAGTGTTTGCCAGGGGAGCTTCCCCTAGCAAGCTAGCAAGCGAACTTGATGCCTTATTTTTATGGGCTTGATTATAAAAACTGCTTAGCTAAATCTTTTTCGTTAAGAAGCTCTGCCTTAGAGGCTTGTATTTTTTCTTTGGAAAAACTGTTATGCTGAATACCCTCTACCACTTTCCAATCCTTGCCATCAGAAATAAGCGGGAAGCCGAAAACCAGCTCTTCGGCGATACCATAGCTTTGGCTGGCCTGTTTAGCAGCTGTGGTGACTACGGCAGCCGAGAACCATGATCCTGAAGGCGTGGGAGTAATTAAGCTTTTCACAGTTTCAATAGCCGCATTGGCAGCCGATGCTGCTGAAGAAGCACCACGGGCCTTGATTATTGATGATCCGCGTTGCTGGATGCTTTGTATATATTCATTCTGAAGCCAGCGTTCATCGGAGATCACATCAAGAGTGTTTTTCTCATCGATAAGGGCATTGTAGAAATCGGGATATTGGGTGCTGGAGTGGTTGCCCCAAATCGCCATGTGACGAATCTTGTTGCTTGGCACATTGGCCTTAATGGCTAGCTGACTGATGGCACGTTTTTCATCTAACATTGTCATGGAAAAAAAGTTTTTTGCTGGAAGGCGAGGACAGTTTTTCATGGCAATAAGACAATTAGTATTGCAGGGGTTGCCCACAACAAGTACCTTGCAGTCATCGGCACAGTTTTCTTGCAAAGCCTGACCTTGCTTGGTGAAAATGCCGCCATTAATCTTAATTAAATCGTTTCGTTCCATGCCGGCTTTACGCGGCGCTGATCCCACTAACAAGGCCCAGTGACAATCCTTGAAGGCCTCACTTAAGCTAGCGGTGGCTGTTATGGAACGAAGATTAGGAAAAGCTCCGTCTTCAAGTTCCATTTGAACACCTTTTAAGCTAGCCAAGGCTACGGGAAGCTCTAAAAGCTTTAGGTCTATCTCTGTGTTTTTCCCGAACACTTCTCCGCTGGCTATACGGAATATAAGGGCATAACCAATCTGCCCGGCGGCCCCTGTTACGGCTACGTTTATTCTTTTCATGCTTGCTTCCTCGATATTTTAGCTATCGTACTACTTCTACAGCACAAGCAACTTTGTTTGCTTAGGCTGAAGGTATTATTATTGATGCTTTACTTTTAAGCGTTGTTTTTTTTGTAGAGACTCTATGTTTATGTCTATCGTAGAGTATCTTTTTTTCTAGTATACTATGTTATGATGAGTATTTTGGAAAGTTCAGGTTTTTTTTTGTTTTATCTTGCTTTTTTTGTGAATATACTTTATCATATAACTATGAACCTAAGATATTTCGTGGCTAAAAAATGAATGTCCTTGAAAGAAATTTGAATATATAAAAAGTTGTCGGAGATGCGATTTTGGAAAAGAAAAAAAATACTGCTGGAGGAACACAGCAGAAAAAATCAACAAAGAAAAAAAATAACAGCTATTCAGAAAAATTAAAAAAAAATCTGCATAGTACAAATGAGAAATTCACCAAATTCGTAGAGTCAATTGAGAAAAAAGTTGAAGGTTTGCGAAAAGAATCTATTGAGAAAAGTGGAAAGTTTCGCCAGAATATTCAGCAAAACTATTCCAAGAACATCGATAAAGTAAAGCTTCAAAAAGATGAGCTGAAGAAAAAAACTAAAGAGTTTACCAGTAATAGTAACAATGTAGTCAATATTCTTAAGGCAGGCTTGACAAAGAGCCTAGATGAGCTGAGTGCATCTTTTCGCGAAGCCACTAAGAAAAAACCTGCTTCTTCTAAACCGGCAGGCAAAAAGAAAGCCGCTGCAAAGAAAACTGCTTCTAAGCAAAGCAAGAAGTAAGCAGGAAATTATATTTTCTAATACAGTGGCTGCTGCAATTTCTTACTTCTAAACGATAGGTAAGAGCGAGAGCAAGAGTTACGATACATATGCGTTGTTTCTCTGATATTTTAGGGTGTTTGGCTTTGTATTAAATGAGCTGTTTTCCGAAACAAAGTTCTTCTCCAACGGCGATCTTGTCGAAGTATGTAAGTCATGGAACAACAGGGGCGCAGGCGCATGCTGTAGCTGGCTTGCAAAAGCCGCCATGGCTGCGCATGCCCGCAGGTAACGGAGAGAAAGTAAGAGACCTAAAAAAACGGCTTCGCTTTGATAGGCTGCATACCGTTTGCGAGGAAGCCGCTTGTCCCAATTTGCAAGAGTGCTGGTCTGGGGGGACGGCTACGGTTATGATTTTAGGCGACACCTGCACGAGGGCTTGTCGTTTTTGTAATGTGAAAACAGGGAATCCGCGCGGCATGGTAGATGCGGCAGAGCCGGCTAGGGTTGCCTTGAATATTGCGGCTACGGCAGCAAAATACATTGTCATAACTTGCGTTGACCGAGATGATCTTGAAGATGGCGGAGCTTTCATTTTTTCTGAAACTATTCGTTTGCTGAAACTCCATTCGCCGCATATTAAGGTTGAGGCGCTCGTCTCTGACTACAGAGGCAAGCTCTCTTCGCTTCAAACGTTATTAAGCGGCGGGGCTGATGTGGTGGCTCACAATCTAGAAACGGTAGAATCGCTTACTCCCCTCGTTCGTGATAAGCGGGCTTCCTATCGTGTCTCTTTGGAACTACTTCAAAGAGTAAAAGAGCATAATCCTAAGGCCATTACAAAATCATCTTTGATGGTTGGCCTGGGCGAGTCTTTCGATGAGCTTTGTCAGGCCTGCGAAGACTTGCGAGCGGCGGGAGTGGACATCATCACCTTTGGACAATATTTACGGCCTTCCAAAAAACACATTTCGGTAAAACGATATTACTTCCCGGAAGAATTCAAGGCCTTGGAGCGCATGGCTCGAGAAAAAGACTTTTTGTTTGTGGCAGCAGGCGCTTTTGTTCGTTCATCGTATCGGGCGGCAGAGCTTTTCTTGCATGGGCATTTAGTGGCTAAGGAAACTGCTTTATAAAATCATCTTTGATGCTTGGCCTGGGCGAGTCTTTCGATGAGCTTTG
>JAUXHF010000060.1 GCA_030621685.1 Spirochaetota bacterium | reverse complement strand
GCATGCATGTGTTTTTCTTCAAATTCTTCAAAATAGCCAGCCTTGCTGAGCAGCTGGTTTAAGAAAACACGTTGCTGCTTGCTGGCATGCCCACAGAAGCTGATAGCGCCGCTGCTAGCACCAATGAGGGCGGCAATGTTTGGCATAATCCTAGCCATAGCCAAAGGTAAAGGTAAAGGTAAAGGTAAGCTAGGATTATGGAGAGCGGCTAAGGGTTTTTTGCCTAGCTTGGCGATGCTCTCTTTTACAGGCTTATCTTGCTTTAAGTTTAAGCTTCCCAGAACATCGCTGCTGAAAAAATCTTGGAGCAGGCTTATTTCAACGCCCGCTAGAATTGAAATGAAAATCTTATTTTTACAAATAGCTTGGAATCTTGCTCGGCTTGTGTTTAGCTTAGAATCCCAGTTTTTTTCCAGACTGAATTTTCTAGTGTCTTCTGCTAAATTCCCAAAGAAAGCTTTTAGCTGCTGTGGTTTTATGCATAAAAAAACATACTGGCTTTGGTGAAAACATTCAAAAGAAGAATTCAGCCTGCTTAAACCAAGTTTTTTTGCATGAGTTAAGGCTTCTTCTTGAACATCGAACACGGCTATGGATGCAGGGCTGAGCGTCACCTGCCTTGCTGGGTTTCCTGTGGAGCTGCGTGCAGCCTTCTTGCTGGCAGAAAGAAAAGCCTTGCACATGGCTTGGGCCATGGCTCCAAAACCGATAAAACTTAGTTTGAATTTTTCAAATTTTTCCATATTTTCGGGTACAAAGATAATACTTAATTTTTTTGATAGGACCTTATCATTTTACTCTACAAGAGAGGTTTCAAATAAATTATCGGTAAAAGCAAGAGAATTTCTCATTAGAAGGCTAAAAAATTCGATAAATTTTCCTAGAGCTTTTTCTAAAATAATGTAGCGCTAAGAAATTCTCGTAGAAAGAGAAAATAAAAGAGTAAATTTATAGTAGCCTTAAAATATGCTTACTCTTAAGCGTAACAATATTAAAGTTAAAATAGCTTCTAAATATAAAGTTACAGTAGCTCTAAATAGCTTACGAGAAGCCGTCAAGCTTTGAAAGAGCTGAAAAAATTGTATGAACTCAACGCAAGTAATTATAGATGAAATTCGTGAACGTGCTGTAATAAGCGAGGTTATTGGCGAGCGAATTGCGGTTATCCGCAAAGGACGAAGACTTAGCGCCCTTTGCCCCTTTCATGATGACCATAAACCATCCATGTCGATTTCAGATGAGAAGCGGCTGTTTAAATGTTTTGCTTGTGGCGTTGGCGGAGATGCTATTAAATTTGTGATGGAATACGATAAATGCACGTTTGCCGAGGCCATCAAAAACTTAGCAAGAAAATATTCGCTTACTCTTCCGGCGGGCTTCCTTGGCGGCGAAATAAAAAATTTTAGTGATAGCCATCTGAAGATAAAGGGCTTATTGGCGCTTGTGCAGAAATCGTATTCTCGTTATTTAAAGCAGCATCCTTTAGCTGAGCATGCAAGAAGCTACCTGCAGAAAAGAAAGATAAGCCAGCAGCTTATCGATAAGTTTGCTTT
Source organism: Spirochaetota bacterium (assembly GCA_030621685.1). Lineage (GTDB taxonomy): Bacteria > Spirochaetota > UBA12135 > COTS27 > COTS27 > JAUXHF01. Next base: position 7,887 of record JAUXHF010000060.1, on the reverse strand, counting down.
GGGGCAGGCTCCTGGCGATTCTGGTTTCTTGGAGAAATTTCTGCGGATGAACCCTGTCATGAAAAAGAGGTTCAAAGAAAAAGATCTTCTTGAAAGCGGCTTGGTGAAAAAAAAACAGTATGGCGATGGCCTCTATGATTTTTTCCGAGAGCGGCTTATCTTCCCCATTAGAAATGAAAAAGGTGAGACTTTAGGCTTTGGTGGCAGAACCTTAGCAGAAAAGGAAGAGATAAAATACCTTAACAGTGCCGACTCGCCATGGTTTCATAAGGGAAAAATTCTTTACGGGTTATTTGAATGCTACCAGCAGCTGATGCAGAAGAAATATGCCATACTTTGCGAGGGTTATTTTGATGTCATCGCTTTGCAATCGATAGGCGAGCCGGCGCTAGCCACGTTGGGTTCGGCGCTGACGCTAGAGCAGCTTCGAAAACTTAAACGTTATACCAGCAAGGTTATGCTTGTCTTCGATGGAGACGAAGCTGGTAGAAAAGCCGCCTTTTTAGCAGCGTCTTTAGCGGCGGCCCTTGAGATGGATGGCGTTGTGGTTTGTTTAGAGAACAATGAAGATCCTTTCGATTTGGTCTTTCGTTGCCATGGGGATGCTATTTTGATAAAAGAAATTTTAGCGAAGCATAGCCAGCCGCTGTATGACTTTTTAGTGAGGGCACATAAAACGGTAGCTGGGAAAAGCCCGGGCTTGCTTGAAGAGAAACAGGCCTTTGAAAACATGTTGCCTATTTTAGCTAGCATGAAAAGCCCGGTGCTGCAAGCTGCTTTTAATAAGAAAATTCATGAAAGCTTTCATGCCAATGCCCAAGAAGCACTTAAAACAACAAAGGTTTTTCCGCTTACAGAGGCTAGGGGTTATGCTGGGGGAAAGAGGATTTATGCGGGGCAAGAAGCAAGCGGCTTACAAGAAGCCTTGAATAATAAGCGTGAATCTTCGTATGCATTAAACAGGTCTAGCCAAGCTAAGCCCGTAGAAAGCAAGCCCTTTGAGAGCCTAGCAAAAACAGTACAGCATCTAGAAAACTGTTTCGTAGAGTTCCTGTTACAAAACCCACAGTTTATTCGGAAAGCAAGCGCGCTTATTGCTCCAGAGGAATTTCAAAATGCCTCTATGAAGGCTTTCTATGCTAAATTAGCACATCTTAAAAACCTAGAGAATATTTCGTTACATCATATTTTAGATCAGTTTGAAGAGAAAAAAGAATTGGTAGATTATATTATGAGTAAGGCACTCAGAAAAACAAAGACTTGGCAAGATCCCCAAAGGCTTGAAGAGACAAGCGGGGAATTAGCTGAAGCCAGTGAAGCTAGGCAGAATAAGGAGCTGGAAAAAGAGTTTCAGCAATGCTACCTCATGATGAAGCTACGGCAGAAAGCCTATAGAATTTCCCGCTTAGATTATACGCTTTGTAAGATTGAGAGCAGGGGCCAAGTAAATCATGAAAAAAGATTGCTGGAGGTTAAAGAGGAGATTATGAAGCAGCGAGAGGAAATGAAAAATATTGATGAATACTTCACTCAATTAGAGCCAGAAAGCCTCTACACACGTTCAATTTCTGCCTATCACCTGCATCCTTTACCGTTAAGCCTGCGCAAGGCTTCTCCCCAGCGCAAGGCTTCTCCTTAGGGTAGCAGCGCAGGCTAGCCATATCAGGCTAGCAATATATATGTATAACTTTATGGGCGCTGAGACGGGAATTTTGGAATTGCTTCAAAGAAGCCTTGCGGTATTACATGCTGGCGGCATTGTCTGTTTAGAAACAGATACGGTGCCTGGCCTGGCCGTGTTAGCAGAAAACAAAGAGGCCATTAAAAAACTATATGCCTTGAAACAAAGACCAAAAGAAAAAAAAATGGTGTGGATGGTAAAGAGCGTAGCCTGCATGCGAGAAATGGTATATGTTCCAAGCTATGCAGAAGCCTTGATGGCAAGCCATTGGCCTGGGCCACTTACGCTTATATTTAAACGAAAAGATACTGGAGAATCTCAGGGGTTTCGTTTTGCCGATGACAGCTTTATTGAAAAGCTTGTCAGCAAACTTCGGCAGCCCTTAGCGATTAGCTCGGCTAATCGCTCGGGGACAAAAGACCTGCTAGAAGCTAAGGAAATTCAAAGCAGCTTTGGCAAGGAGGTAGGCTTCTACGCTTGGCGGGGTAGACCTATGAGCGGATTAGCCTCTACCGTCATTGACATGCGAAGTGCTAACATGGAAATTATACGAGAGGGCAGCTTCTGCGATTGTATCTCACTCTCTAAGCAAAGAGCTTCTGTGAATGCCCGCAAAGAGTAGTTTCTGCTAGAGATACCCTTAAAAATCGTTAGAAAAGTAGTCGTCTTCGTTATTTAAAGCCTCTTCATCAATAAGCGATTGTATGTTTTCTTCTTGAAAGTTAGACCGCACGGAGTCAGCGGGGAAAGGAGATTCCTCTTCTGGCTCGGCATGCTCCACATGGTCATTGAAGTCTGGAGTTTCAACATCATCGGCCTCTTCAGAGCTTGTGTTGTCATCGGAAGTATCCAAATTAGAAGAAGAAAAATTTTCTTTTTCTTCTTCTAGGTCTCGGTCTTCGGCCCATTCATTTTCTTCGAATTCGTTTACCTCTTCAAAGCCATCGCCAAGCGGCATGGGCATGGAGAAGAGCTGAAGGTTTGCTAGGATAGAAGAAGGAAAATTTCGTAGGGGAAAATTTCTTAGCGAGTGAAATTTTACAAAAAATCCAAGCAAGTGGCCTTTGAATGGCAGGTTTATGTTAGTAAAATGCAACGCGCATGCGTCAGTGTTCATAGAATTACAGCCTCTTTAAGTTTAGTTTAGTATATAAAAACAAAAGTGCATAAAAACTAAATTTTTTTGAAAGTTTTTAATTTTAAGCACTTTTTTAAAAGATTATAGCAATTATTAGTAAATTTTGTCAATATTTTTTTCTAGGAAGTCTTTTTTTTCTAAAAAAACCTAAACACATATAAATATTTGAGACGTATAACACCATGATTAAAAAAGCACTGTTAAGTGTGTCAAAAAAACTCAAAAAGCATCTTTTTTATAATTTTTTGTGTCTTTTTGTAAAAAAAAAATTTTAGAAATACTAATAACTTAATTTTTTTAGCAATTTTCACGATTTTAAACTATCTTTTTTTATAAATATGTGTAGAATATAGCCATTTTATTAAAAAAAAGGGTAAATAAAATAAGATTAATTGTTAAAAACAATTAATTAGCAAGTAATTGATAATTAATTGGCATTAAATTTGATATTAAGTGTAGTAAGTAGATGCTATAAATTTTTCCCATCTGTTTTTTCGTATTTCGCTCTTTTCGTTTAGCCGAGAGGGGAAAAGTAGCCGATAAAATAAATATGAAATACACGCAAGCCATAACAAATAAATAATAAAAAGGAAACACTTGGAGAATAATAATTATGTCAACAAAAGATAGTAGTCTGATGTTCTATTTACAGAATATTAATACCATTCCTTTGCTAAGCAAAGAAGAAGAAAAAGAAGTAGCACGAAAGGTGCGAAGTGGTGATAAAGAAGCCCAAAGCCGGCTTGTCACAGCCAACCTGCGTTTTGTGGTGAAAATTGCTAAGCGCTATGCGAATAAAGGCATACCCATTGTGGATTTAATAAGCGAAGGCAATTTGGGGCTTATCCGAGCCACAGAGACCTTTGAGCCAGAGCGTGGGTTTCATTTTATATCGTATGCGGTGCATTGGATTAAACAGAGCATTATTAAGTACATCGCCGAAAAATCGAAGCCTGTTCGCATGCCTTTGAGCTGGAATAATAATTTCATCAAAATTAGCAAATTTAGAGATGAGGGGCTGCATGCTACCAGTGGCAAGAACAAGATGGAGGCCATGGCTCAAGAGCTGAAAATGAAAAAAAATGAAATTATTCGTTTATTACAGTTTTCTCAGAGCAATCTTTCTTTGGAGCAGGAAATTTATTCTAGCAAGAACGATAATGCCTTGCAGATGAAGCATACTATTGAGAATGAAAACTCGGTAAACCCTGAAGAAGAACTTCTGCATAAACATATTGAGCAAAAAATTAAAGAGCATCTCCATCAGCTTAAACCAATAGAGCAAGATATCATTAAGAGCCGCTTTTGTCTGTATAAGAGCCGTACGCCGCAAACTTTGCTAGAGATTGGAAAACGCTACTGTCTTACGAAAGAGTGAGTGCGGCAGATTGAGAAAAAAGCGCTTGTAACGCTGTAGCAGAAAATGAGCGAAGATAAATTCTTTAGCTATTTAGATTAGCCTGCAGCTGCCCTAAGAGTTCATCGCTGAATTGATCGCCGTTATCTTGAATAAGAGCCTTTTGTTTTAGAGCTTGCAGTTTGCTGCGAACCAGAGAATTTTTGGCGGCAGTCGAATAATCACGGAGAACATGCTGTTTCAGCTTGCTAAAGTCTCCCTCTTTGGCGGGGAGAAAGTCTTCTACTAAGAATAGGGCATGTCTGTCTTGATAGGTTATGTTGGGGCTTAGGGTCATGGGGGCTAAGTTCCATAAAAGATGGTCTAGCTTTTGGGGAAGGCTGGCTTTGGGGGCCGAAAAGCCTTGCCGGACTTCTAGAAAAGGAACTTTTCTTGCTAAAGAAAAAAATTCCTGTAGGTCAAAATTTGCTTCGTAATTTTGTTTCAAGGTCTCTAAAGCATAGAGAACAGGATCATTGCTTTCATTGAAATCTGAAATTTTCCCCTTGCCCAATACAGCTGAAAGTTTCAGGCTTTGCGGGCTGTTGTAAAATTCTGGATTATCTTTGAAAAACTTGTGAAGAGCTTCTTCATTGGGATTGGGAAGCTCGGCTGCCCAGTGGTTAATGAGATTTTGCGTTTTCAGGCTTTTTTCTACTTTTTGCATGACAGAAAAAGCTTTTCTGTCGGTGCTTTCAAGTTCTTGGAAGTGCTTGTGGAAAGTCTGCTCTCCGCCAAAATGCTCTACTATCTTCTTATAGTTTTTTTCAATTTCCTCAAAGGGAATAGCCTCTTCTTCTTGCATGGCATGTTCCTCCAGCAAGGTTTGAAAAATAATATTCTCTTTTACCTTATTGATAACCTTTTTTTTATGGAGAAAAGAAAGCGGCTTCGTCTTTTTTTTCTGAAACGGCTGGCTTAAAAGAAGAAGCTCGGAAAGAAAATATTGTTTAGAGATCTCTATGCCATTGATGACCAGTATGGGTACTTGGCTAGAATTATCGCTATCGCTACCTTTGTTTGCCTTTGACCTGGGCTTAGAAAGAGAACCAGCGATTGGCTGGCGGAGCGGCGGCGAAAGTGGTTTTTTGGCTTCCGTCATGAAAGTAGACTTGTTGTTGTTGTAGCGTAGATGGGGTTGCTGAATAAATTGAGAAGAAGGTTTTTGTATAGAAAACAAGCTGTTTTTGCTGGCGGGAAAGCTTGTATTCTTTCTCTGGGAGCAAGAGCGTGCTGGCTGAATGTAACCTTGAATCTAATATAGCCTGTAAATCACAAAAGACAAGCAACTCTTCTTTAACAAGCTTAGGGCTTTGTTTTGTATGAGTAGAGCGTTCAAGGAAAGTCTGTTCACGAACATGTTCAATGACAACGCCAAGGGCTGTAGAGAAGGCTGAGTAATAGACTTCTTTAACTTTGGGAGGCTGGAAGAGCAAGACATCGCTGCGAAGTGAGAGGGCGGCATAGCGCTTTCCATTAACTTCAGCGTACAGATTAAGAGAGTAGAGGTTTCCATTATAATGGTTATTTTGCTGGGCAGATCTTGTGGGGGAGACAAAGGGAAGAACGACTGCCTCTGAAAGCAGCACAAGCGCTAGGTTTTGCATGTGATACGATTGACTGGGAATGCTCTCGCGAAGGAGCGGCAGACCCAGTTCGTTTTCGGCTAGCAGCTTGCTTTTTAGTTGTTGGTAGTATGCTTTATTTTCTGCTGTGAAAATACGTGCCGATTGCTGTTTCGTGGAATAGAGAATAAATTCTTTGCGTTGTTGCTTCCCTTGCCAAGATTTGATAAATAGAAAAACAGATCCATCTGGAGATGAGCCGTAGGCAGAAATTTTGGCTGCTTGCCCGTAGCTTTTCGAGAAGGCTGGCAAGCTCTTTGTGTTTTCTAATTTTCCGCTGCGGCTAAAGTTTTCTAAGCCACGAGTGTCATCAAGTTCTTTAAAAAACTGAGCTTCAAGTTCTTGGCTAGCATATCTGCTAGCGCTGTAGAGTTTTTCTCTTGCTAGGAAGGGAAGGCTGAAAATAAGCAGGAGGCTAAGCAAGAAATAAGATAAAAGATTATAGCGATAGGGATACATAAGAAGCGCCGCAGGCGCAGGAGCAGTGGGGAGATATCTAGTTTTCATTCTGCTAAGCAAAGAGGGGCAGGGGTCTTGGCGATGAAAGAGAAGCATGGCAATATAGCGCGCAAAACCTTTGCAAAACCTCTTAGGGCATGTTAAGCGAGAAATGAAATAGAAAATTATAGTGATAGGGAGGCATAAGAAGCGCGGCAGGCGCAGTGGGGAGATATCTAGTTTTCATTCTGCTAAGCAAAGAGGGGCCTTTGGCGATGAAAGAGAAGCATGGCAATATAGCGCGCAAAACTTTTTAAGGCATGGTTTATGCCGGCGCTGGCTTGCCAGAAATATGCTGGCTAAGCCTAGGCCTGAAAGCTAGCCATGCTGTTAATAAGACGGCCGAGCATTTCATCGCTTGTCGTGATAGATTTTTGTGAGGCTTCGTAGGATCTTTGTACTTCAATCATGGTAACCATTTCTTGAACGGCGTTGACGTTAGAGGTTTCTAAGAAGCCTTGGTTAAGTTTGGAGACTACGGGCTGATGGCCTTCATCGGGAAGCAGGCTTCCATCACGGGCAAAGGCAGCGAAGTTTTCTTGCAACAAGGCCTGGCCTGAAGTCTCGCTTGTTTTGTAAAAAGAATTTCCTTCTTTAATGAGAAATCGCTCTTGGGGAAAGCGAACGATTTGCAATCTATCTAGGAGAAAGGGTTCTTGGTAGCCATTTTCGAGAAGCTGCACAGGGCGTTCTTCGGGCTGCGCTAAATCTTTGTTGATGAAAATATCCCCGTTGCCTTGTACGGTGAAATTATTTGTTTTCAAAACTATTACTCCATTTAATCCCAAGACTCTATGGCCTTCGCTGGTAACAAGTTCTTTTTTATTGTTGAGGGTAAAAGCTCCGTTACGGGTGTAGCGGATGCCATTGTCTGTTTGGATGGCAAAAAAACCTTTGCCTTGCAGGGCAAAATCGAATGGGTTTTGCGTGGCACGGAGGGCGCCTTGGTCTTGGCGATTGAAAACCTCGTTTAGTGAAACACCGGTGCCAAGCCTGCCTACTACGGGGCGTTTATCGTAAGAGCCGAGACTTGGAAAAACAATAACATCATCGTTTACTCGCCGTGCTATCATTTCAGGCTCTGCTTTCATCAGCGCTAAATCTTTTTTAAAGGCATTCGTATTGACGTTGGCCAGGTTGTTGGCGACCACATTCATGTGTTGCACTCGTGCTGCCATGGCGCTAGCGCCGGTGTATAATCCTCTTACCATAGTGTTACCTCTAAACTGTGTTCCCTGCTCCCTTGTGCTTTAATCAACGGCGTGTTAGATGTTTAGTGAAGCAAATTCTTTGCTGGGAAAAGATGGACTTCCAGTGAAGCTAAACAAAAGGGAAATATGCATATGTTAGAGAAGCGAAATTTGCCGAAACTTAGCCTGTGAGGAGAAGCATCAACGGCATGATATGGTTGGGTGTTTAGTGAAGCAAATTCTTTGCTGGGAAAAAATGGACTTCCAGTGAAGCTAAGCAAGAGAAAAATGCATATGTTAGAGAAGCGAAATTTGCCGAAACGTAGCCTGCGGGGAGAAGCATCAACGGCATGAGATGG
>JAUXHF010000219.1 GCA_030621685.1 Spirochaetota bacterium | reverse complement strand
TCGCTAGCGAAGAAGAATCAAGCTACAGCATTAAAAAGCATCTTAGGAAACTTATAGTGCTAAGGATTTCACCTCATCGTCCCATTTTTTGAGGAGGCGGCGGCGCTCGGCAGAATTGCCGTATTTTTTAAAGTCGTAATCTATAAGTTTAATGGCTGAAAGATCAGGCGCTTTTTTAGAAGTTTTGGCTTTTTTATTTGAGGGTACTTGATAGGCTTTTACTTGAAGGGCCATCGATTGCACATCGGCTTGAAGCGCCCAATCATAGAACATTTTTGCTTCCCTCAAATTTCGAGCATCTTTGATGATACTCATAGAGCCAATTTCATAGCCCGTGCCTTCGCAAGGCGCGACTACTTTAATAGGAAAGCCTGCTACGGCCTGTTTGACAGCATCGTGCATAAAAACGATGCCGATGGTAGTCTCACCACGAGCCGCTGCTTTTATGGGAGCTGAACCAGACTTTGTGTATTGATTAATATTTCTGTGCAGCCCTTTCATGAACTCAAAGCCCTTTGTCTCGCCAAAAAGCTGAACGATGGTGGCTAAGGTAGTGTAGGCAGTACCCGAAGAGTTTGGGTTAGCCATTTGCACATGGCCTTTATACGCCGGTTTTAGCAAATCTCGCCAACAACTAGGTACAGGAAGGTTATTTTTTTGTAACAATTTTTCATTGTATCCATAGCCTAATGCCCCAGAATATATGCCGATGGTTTTCCCATTAGCCGATGCAGATTGCGATAAAGCCCAGTCGTTGAGCTTAGCATTCATAGGCGAAGAGTAGGCTTGTGTTAGTTTTTCTTCAGCGGCTTGTAAATGTGGATCGCCGGTGCCGCCCCACCAAATATCGCCTTTAGGATTGCGAGCTTCGGCTTTTATCTGGGCAAAAGTTTCCCCAGAACTCTTACGAGTCATGTTCACATTAATGCCCGTTTCTTTTTCAAATGTCCGTGCCATGAGCTGACACCAGTCTTCTTGAGCGCTACAATAATAGCTGAGTTTACCCTTAGCTTCAAGGGAAGCTGCCCCTAGCATGACTGCCAGCGTTAGCATGCCTACTAGAAAAGACGATGTTAAGTTTTTATATAACTTTTTCCCTGTGTTATATAACTTTTTCCCTGTGTTTTGCTTCATTATTTTCATGCCTCTACAAAATGTTAAGTTTTTATATAGTTTTATCTGTGTTTTGCTTGATATTTATCATACCATCACAAAAAGCATAGTATGGATGTCTGTTTTTGTCAAGAAAGCCCTTCTCTAAAGAGAAATTTTTAACAAAGAGCCGTATTGAATATGCAAAAGAGGGCTTGAATGCTTCCGCGGGAAAGGATAGCGCTGCCTGAACGCTAGGTTTAATAGTTAACGTTAGCAAGCCGAGAATTTATTTATAACTTCTTTGGAGGTGCAAAAGAGGGTTTGAAAGCTTCAGCGGGAAAGGATAGTGATAGGCTTCTCCGAACTCTACGCCGACAAGACTGCCAAACCAGCGTGCTTTGCCTTCAAAATTATTCCAAAAAGCCGGCGATTTGATCAGCGTTGTGTGCTTAGGATCGATCTTTTTTTTCTCATCTAGCAGCACTTGGCTAGAGTAGCATTTAACAAGCTCTTTTTTTTTCTGGTAATACGGGGTGATATCGATAACAAAGCTGGGGGATAGGTCTGGGTAAAACTCGATGAACTCTATGAGGGCGGAGGCGCGATGGATTCCCGATTTTGTGTTTGATCCTTTTTTGCCAAGCCCAGAAAGAAACATGCTCTGCCGTACCAAGAGGTGAGTGTTTTCGTGGTCGGGATGACGGCATTTTCCAGGAAAAGAAACAAGAATTTCTGGCTTTAGCTCTTGCAAAACGGCGATGATTTTTTCTCGAGATTCCCTCGTATTGCTTACTCCGGCATCTTCTAAATCTAGGGTTTTTCGGTAGTCCAGATTCATAAGCTGCGTAGCAGCATCAAGTTCTTGTTTGCGAAGTTCCATAGAACCGAAACTTCCGCGCTCGCCTCGTGTAAGGTCAAGTATTCCTACCGATGCTCCAAGCTGCTTAAGGTGTAAGATGCTTCCGCCGGCGAAAATTTCACAGTCATCGGGATGCGCACCAATAAAAAGGTAGTCTATCATGTTTGTCTCTTTGCTTAAAGGGTTGTTTTAATATGAAAAACTTGCTTGCTTATTTCAGTAAAAAAACCTGCTTGCTTATTTCAGTAAAAAACCTGCTCGCTTATTTTGGTAAAAAACTTGCTTGCTTATTTCAGTAAAAAACTTGCTCGCTTATTTCGGTAAAAAACCTGCTTGCTTATTTTGGTAAAAAACTTGCTTGCTTATTTCAGTAAAAAACTTGCTTGCTTATTTCAGTAAAAAACTTGCTTGATTATTTCGGTAAAAACCTGTTTGATTATTTCGCTATAAAAGTTTGATGAGTTTGAAGTTTAAACCCTACTTGTTCCAGTGCTAGAACCGGGGATGGCGGTTTTTTTTTCGATTCTTTGGAAAATAAAAGAAATGAAGAAAGTTAAGCAAAGATAGAAGAAGCCTGCCGTGATGAAGGCCTCAAAAGGAATGTAGTAATCGGCGTAAAACTTGCGTGCTACGCCGGTGATGTCTAGTACGGTAAGCAGGCTCACCAAGGCTGTGGCATGGAGCATGAAAATAACTTCATTGCTATAGGCCTGAAGGGAACGTCTTAGCATGGAGGGCAGTAAGAAGCGACGAATGTATTGAAAGCGATTCATGCCAAAGGCCTTACAAGCCTCTTGTTCGCCGCGGTTAAGCGTGCAAATAGAGTTGTAGAAAATTTCGGCTGTATAGCCGGCGTTGTTCAAAGAGAGGGCGAGAATTCCGCAAAGAAAAGGATCTTTGAAAATAGGCCATAAAAAATTTCCTTGTACCCAAACAAACTGCCCAAAGCCAAAATAGATAATATAGAGTTGCACCAAGAGCGGCGTTCCACGAAAAAAATAAATGAATAGCCATGCAGGAACTGTGAGAAATCGTGATTTTGAGCGGCGCATGCTTACCACAGTTAAAGAAAGAGACATGCCCAATAATAAAGAGAAGAAGAGTAGCTGAACGGTAATCCAAAGCCCACTTGTATAGTTACTGAAATTTTCAAATATCGGGGAAAAATCCATAGCTGTTTTAATCTCTACTCATGCTGTATTTTGCTTTAGTAACTCTGCCAATGCTTACTTGCTTGCTTCTTTGATAGGTTTTTTTCATGCCCAGCGAGGATGCTTCGGTAACTCTGCCAATGCTTACTTGCTTGGTTGCTTGCTTCTTTGATAGGTTTTTTTCATGTCCAGCGAGGATGCTTTAGTAACTCTGCCAATGCTTGCTTGCTTGGTTGCTTGCTTGTTTTTGATAGGTTTTTTTCATGTCCAGCCGGGATAGTTGAGTTTAAGCGTTAATGAAATGATAGCGCTGCTTTAGCTTATTCAGTAACCATAGAGATAGAGAGGTGAACATGAGAAAAATAATGCTGATAATTATGTAGAAAAAAAAAGGTTGTTTCGTGCTGGCAGCAGCAAAGTTTGCTTGGCGAACCATATCATTAAGCCCAATAACCGATACAAGCGA
>JAUXHF010000255.1 GCA_030621685.1 Spirochaetota bacterium | reverse complement strand
TGCTGCAATTCTTGTTGCCAGAGAAGTCTTCCTTCTGCTGGGTCGAAAGCGGCAAGCTGGCCAGCTTCGCTGGCCACGATGACAAAACCTTGCTGAAGGCTACTAGCCTTGCCCGCTAGGTTTTTTTCGTTTTTAAAAGAAGCGGGCGCAGGTACATAAAGTGGTGCTGCGAAAATAGCTGCGCGGAATTTTTGGCTTTGGCTGCTACGCCAAAGTTCTCTGCCATAGTGGCTTTCAAAAGCGAAAAGCCTTCCTCCAGCATCGCCTATGATAATATGACCGTAAGAAAGCCCTGAAAGACCAGAAAGACCTTTGGCTTGAAGGGGAGTTGGGGGAGTTTTTTCTAGCGTGCCTGCTGGCAGAAACAAGGGTTTTGCATAAACTCTTGCCAAAGCTCCGTTTGCGCGAGAGCGATAGAGGTAGCCGCCGGCCTGACTTAAAGCAAAAAAATCTGCATGAGCTGCTGCTGCAAAATCACCAGAGCGGCTATTTTTGTTGAGCGTATGGCTAAGCACGAAAATTTCTGGGTATCCATCGCCATTAAAATCTTGGGCGAAGGGCGAGGCCACAATAGCATGAGCGGCTGAAAAGCTAGAAGCTACTTTGCCCGTTAAGCCGTTTAGCGAGTATACCTTCCCTAGGCTGTTTGCTAAAACAATATGCATGGCATCAGTTGTTCTTGCAGGAGCCTCTGCTGTTTGTTTGGGCAAAGAAGCCCTTGGTGCTTGGGCTACGATGAGCGGGGATGCGCTAATAAAAGCGAAGGTATCGTGCTGATAGAGAAGCGACCATGAAAGGTTTTCTAAAACGGGAACTTCTTTCTTTTTTTCAGCCTGTGGTTGCGGAAAAAAAGAAAGCCCCAAAAAGATAAAAACAACGCTTGCTACAAGGCTTAAGATAAGGAAGGCTAGTTTTTTCTTTTCTTTACTAAGAAAAGAAAAATGTGCTGAAAGAGGCTGCCCGCTTGGCTCAGCAAGTTTTTGCCGAAAAAGATTTTCGTTTCGGCGGTTAGCACGTAAACGAAAGGTCCATAAAGAAAGCCTTAGCCTTAGTCTTGTAAAAAGTCTTTTTAAAAAATATATCAATGAAAAACATCCTGGGAAAGCAGCCCGATAATATGATTACTGCATATTATCGGGCTGCTTTCCCAAAAGCTAAAAAGCTCAAAGAGGCGCTGGTTTAAAGGTGTTAAGCCGCAGCCGCTAGAACATAAAGTTTTTTAGAGCTAAGCTTCATACTTATGTAAGGAACAATTTAAGCAACTCTACGCTTAAGTATACAAAAGTATACACTTTAGGTTATCGATATTTTTGTCTCTTCTTGTTTTTTCAAAACATCTTCTTCTTTAGGAAGCGTGATTTTCAAAATGCCATCTTTGTATTCGGCGCTTAGGCCATCTTTATTGACATGTTCAAAAGTAAAAGAGCGCTGAAATTTTCCATAAGAAAACTCAAAGCGTTTGAAGTTTTTGTTGTCTTTTTTCTCCTCATGCTTTCGTTCGCCTTGTACCGTAAGCACTTTGTTTTTGAAGGAAATATCAAAGCTTTCTTTAGCAACAGCTGGAGTATCTAGCTCAACGATATATTCTCTATCATGTTCAACAATATTTGCTTTTGGCATGAAGGTTGATGCTTTTTGCTGATTTTCTTGCGTAGCGCAGCAGGAGTCATCGAAAAAGGTGTCGAATATATCGCCGAAGAGTGATTGAGCAGGCGCTGAAAAAGGTGTGTTAAAAAGTGTTGGTTGGGTTCGGTAAATGTTCATGTTGGTATCCTCGTTAAAGTTAGTTTTTGTAATTTACGTTTCAAAGAGTAAAATTTTATTTCTACTCACTACTCTCTTTATCAAAAACCGTGCCAAAAACACTAGCTTCAAGCATGATTGTTTTTGAAAGGTTTTTTTAAAAACAGTAAATTTCCTTTGTTTAGGGTTTTTTTTAGCTTAAGCAGCTAAAGGAAGCCGATTTTTATTTGCAAGCGTTCTTTTTTTGCTGTAGCAAAAAAACACAATTTAAAAAGAGAGTAGCGAAGAATTGTATTTGAAAGAGTAAATTTTCAAAGCCATGCAGCCTTGCTGTATCAAGATGTCTCAAAAAAATTTGGAAACTGTCTATTTTTAGTTTTAAATAGATATCAAGAGCGAAAACCTTGAAAAACCAAGAAATTTTTTTTTGCTGTAGCCAAAATTTTTAGTTTTAAAAAAGCCTAAGTCTTCAAGGCTAGCGCTGTTTATATAAAGCCGCAGAATCTTGAAGGGCGCGGATGCCGGGCAGAGTTTTATTTGGCAGAGAGCTAGCTTTTAAATACTCAAGAGCAGCGCCGCCGCCGGTGGAAAGATGGGTGATTTCTTTATCAAGACCGGCGCTGCGGATAGCGGCAGCAGATTCGCCGCCGCCGACTACGGTAAACACTCCCGTTTTGCTTAGCTTGGCCAATGTGCTTGCCATAGCCTCTGTGCCAGCGGCTGTTGGCGCATATTCGATGTAGCCTAAAGGGCCATTCCAAAGTACAGTTTTTGCTTTTTGCAAGCGTTCTTGGTAATGCTGTATTGTTTTCGGCCCAATATCTAGCCCCTCAAGTTTTGGCGGCATAGCGCTTACAGACGTGGTTAATAAGTCTTGGGCAGGTCGCTGAGTGGCGTAATTCATTTTTGAGACCACCACATCGCATGGAAGCACAATTTTTTTAGGGTATTGTTTAAGAAAATCGGCGGCAACCTCTAGGTAGC